>NZ_JBXXZH010000292.1:0-10221 GCF_059640475.1 Calothrix sp. CBUCES-K 9914 | reverse complement strand
CAAAGCATCACCTGTTGAGGCAACATAACCAACAATTCCGCGATTTGAAGGAATCCTTATTTCCATCATGGTTTCCCCATCTGCTGCTGCGACCTTTGTCCACAGTTCGTTCATTTCTTTGCGATGCAAGAATAACGTGCTGCGGTCAGCTTGCATAAGAATTCGTGCTTGTTCCATCACAATTTGCAAAGTTGCCTCCAAATCCAAACTTTGCCCTAATGTTTGAGTTGCACGCAGTAGTGCTGTTGCACCACGTTGGTTACGTGCGGCAACATAAAACGACTGACAACTTTCTAAAATTATTCCAATTGATTCGGCAAAATCACGAAATCGTCGTTCATCCTCTTGGTCAAACGGAGTATCACCTGTTTTATTAGCAAGTTGTACAACCGCAACAGTCTGATTTTTGCTGCTAATTACGGGCATACACAAAATATTATGTATCTTGTAACCCATTTGCTTTTCGAGTTCTGGACTGAATAGCGGGTGAGTTGAGGTTTCAGAAATATTTAAACATTTGCCTGTACTAGCTACGTGTCCGGGAATACCAACGGTAATCGGTGTACGAATTTCTAAAGGTTTATGGACATTTTCCTGTACAATCTTTGTCCATAGCTGACCTTTATCGTAGTCAACTAAAAATATGGTAGTATGCTGTGCTTGAAGGATTTGACCAATTTTGAGTGTTATTGCTTCTAAAACCCTTTCTAGCATTGTTTCTAATGCTTCGTTGTTTATTAACTCTATGGCACGCAGAAATTGTTGAAATTCGGCGGTAATAAAGTCAAGCAAGCAAACGAATTCGGTGACAGACAGGTCTTTAACGCGACGTAAAAGAGCATGGGTACGGTTAACCTGTGTCAATTCAGTTAAAGTAGCCAAGACGCTACCGGGACTTGGAAGTGTCATGGGAGTTAAAATTTTGTATTTTTTTAAATAATCAGGTTAAGTATTAGATGTTTCTTGATTTATTGCAATATATACCTATATACATCAGTTGATTAATTAATTTTATTAATTTTATGACGTTTATTACTTTTCATAATTAGAATATACCTCCACGGTTATACATATTTATAGTAAAACTACTTTGATATGCAGATAGACACAGATGGACTTTTGTGAATGCTTCCATCTGTGTTTTTTTATATCTATATTGTACGTGCGTATACGCGACTTCAGCTTACAATACCTCATTTAGTTTTTATACTCAATAGGTTGCATAATCTGCAACTAGGTATTGTGCTTCTGTTTAAGCTGCAATTGGCGAAGCTGAATAAGCTACTTTACGGTAGTAAGCTTGTAACTGGCGTGTTGCTGCTGCCCATCCCCATTTTTCGGCTTCACTGCGAGCGTTGTGACGAATAGTCTCGCGTTCTTGTTTCTCTTCGAGTAGTCGAATTGTTGCTGCAATGGCGCCTGTATCTCCGGTTGCAGGGTCAAATAAATAACCATTAACTCCATCAGTAACAATATCAGGAATACCCCCAGAACGTGCAGCCACAACAGGACAACCTGCTGCCATCGCTTCGAGTAGCACAAGTCCCAGAGTCTCAGTGCGAGATGGAAAAATAAACGCATCGGCACTAGCGAACGCATTCGCTAATTCCACCCCTGTTAAATAACCCACAAAAAATGTATTAGTGCCAGCAAAATGTTTTTCTAAAGCTTGACGGTGTGGTCCATCTCCAACCAATGCCAACCGCGCATCCGGAACTGCTTCTAATATTGGTTTAATTCGCTCGATTTCTTTTTCTGCCGATAGGCGCCCGACATAAAGTAATAAAGGACTATTCTTCGAGTTTTGCGATAAATGCGCGCGCATCTGTTCTGTTGCCCGACTTGGATGAAATGTCTCCGTATCCACACCGCGTTGCCACAAATCAACTCGCTCAATACCGTGTCCAGTCAGTTCATTACACATCGCTGTTGAAGTACACAAATTTAAAGCCGCTTGGTTATGTGCTACTTTTAACAATTCCCACAGCAACCCCTCAAGCATTCCCAAACCATAGTGTTGAAGGTATTGTGGTAGATGGGTATGGTAAGAAGCTATAAGTGGAATGTCATTAATTTTGCTATGAAATATACCAGATACACCTAAAACGGCTGGATTGACAACGTGAATTATATCAGGTCGAAAATTATCAACAGCTTCACCAATGGCAGGACGCGGCAATGCCATTTTGAGTTCGGGATACAAAGGTAGGGGAAAACCGGAGACACCGTAAATCTTAGCTCCTTTATATTCGGTCATTCCACCTTCAGGACAAACAACCAATACTTGGTCACCATTACGTTGCAGATGGTCAACGGTGTGACTTAAGCGCGTTACAATTCCATCGACCTTGGGCAAAAAGGTTTCCGTGAACAAGGCTATTTTCATAAATCAGTCGTTTGTCGTCAATGTTTTGAATATTAGGCGCCAGTTTTAGACAAGACTTGAAATTTTCTCTGTGTTCTCTGCGCCTAATAAGGTAAATATAATTACCACAAAAACACAGAGTCAACAGAGAAAAAAACGAATTAAAAGCGGGAAAAAGTAAAGTTGTAGGCTTTACCGCTTGCCCAGTTCTACTATCTATGCCACTTAACCTTCGGTAAAATCTCGTTTTTGTCAACGCGGTTTTGATACTTGACGGCAAAATTTAATAGCGAATCAAGTAATGAATCCGAGAGGTAGTGTGGTTGCAGCCCCAAATCTAGAAGTTTAGTATTGATGGCGTTGAAGTAGTGTTCTTCTTTTTCAATCCGAGGATTTTCTAGATTGTTAATTTCTACATTCAAACCAACTGCATTACCAGCTTTTTTCACCATCATCGCCAAGTCACCGACGCTAAATAGTTCAGTAAATTGGTTAAATACGCGAAATTCTCCTTGCGACGCAGGATTTGCGATAGCGATTTCGATACATCGCACTGTGTCGCGAATATCTAAAAAGCCGCGCGTTTGTCCTCCTTTACCGTAAACAGTTAGGGGATGTCCAATCGCTGCTTGAATACAGAAACGATTTAATGCTGTACCAAACACGCCGTCATAATCAAGACGGTTGATTAACATTTCGTCCATTCCCGTTTCTTCGGTAAGAACACCGTATACCACCCCTTGGTTAAGGTCAGTTGCACGCAATCCCCAAATTCGGCAGGCAAAGTGAATGTTGTGGCTGTCGTGAACTTTACTAAGGTGGTACATCGAACCAGGCTGTTTTGGATAAGGCAGGGTATCTTTACGCCCATTGTGTTCGATAGTGATGTAGCCTTCCTCAATATCGATATTCGGCGTACCGTATTCACCCATCGTCCCTAACTTAACCAAATGGCAGTCGGGGAAGTCTTCTTTCATTGCGTAAAGCAAATTCAAAGTACCAACTACGTTATTGACCTGCGTCACCACAGCATGTTCGCGGTCAATCATCGAAAACGGCGCCGAACGCTGTTCTCCAAAATGCACAATTGCAGTTGGTTCAAACGTATGCAGCGCCTTCTTCAAGAAATCGTAGTTAGTAATATCGCCAATAAAGAGGTCGATACTTTTACCTGTCAAATCTTTCCAGCGCTGGAGGCGTTGCTGAATCGAGGCGATAGGCGTAAGCGTTTCTACACCCAACTCGTTATCCCAGTGCCGTCGCACCAAGCTATCTAATATCGCAACTTCATAACCTCGATTAGAGAGATATAGAGCGGTTGCCCAACCGCAATAACCATCACCGCCAATAACCAGGACTTTCATTTTCACCAGTTTTTACTCGCTGATAGCTTAATCTATCACCCTTTGTGTCCCCTCTAAACCACTAATCTATAAGATTGGGCGAAGTCGAAAGTTAAATGTTACGTCAATTGTAAACAAATATTACAAAAATGCCGTCAAAACGTTTTTGGATATTGACAAGGAATGAGGCAAGCGATAAGTTAAGATACATACCCGGGTAAAGACCGTTAACAAGTCATATGCAAGCTAAACAAAAGGTTACGCTATATCTATCGCCAGATTTACATCGGAGGTTGAAAATACGTTCCGCTGTTGATTCTGAGCCGATGTCCGAACTCGCGGAGAGAGCGTTAGTTTTCTACCTAAAAAATTCGGAATTAGTCGAGGAGGTTGAATCCTCATATGGAAGGACGCATCGAGTATACTCATGTCCAAATTGCGACAGTTCTCTAGTACTACGTGATGGTGAATTGGTGTCATTAGGAGGTCAACCAGGGATTATCGAGCATATGACAATTGAAGAACTCGAAGTTTCCGAGTCAGGTTCTTCTAAGGGAGAAGAGTTAGTTCCTTGTTTAAAGTAGTGACTTTTTCTTAAATTGCGCGTTTGTTATCCGCTCCTGACATTGAATTTACGATCGTAGCGGTCTATTTAAGGTCTCAATCCAGGTCTCAAGAAGGTCGATGTATGAAAGAAGAGCTCAACATTCTCATTCAGGCTCAATACCCCCTAATCTATCTTGTGACCTCAGAGGAAGAGCGGGCAGAGCTAGCAATTTCTGCAATTGCCCAGTCCTCGAAGCCGCAACGGCGGGTATATGTTTGGACAGTGACTCACGGAATCGTCGAGTACGGTCAGCCAAGAAACGTCACCCAGCACAATACCGTTTCACCCGAAGCGGCAATTGAATGGATTATTAGACAGAAAGAACCAGCTATATTTATACTTAAAGATTTACATCCATTTATTGATGCACCTGCGACCACCAGGTCTTTGCGTGATGCGATAGCATCCTTCAAAGGTACTAATAAAAATATAATTTTAATGTCGCCGATGCAGCAAGTGCCCATTGAGTTGGAGAAAGAAGTAGTTGTTCTTGACTTCCAACTCCCCGACATGGGTGAATTAAATAAAGTTTTAACATATCATATAGATCAAAATCGCGGTCGCCGTTTGACGACTGAAGCAAGAGAAAAGCTTTTACGAGCAGCTTTAGGTTTAACAAAAGACGAAGCTGAAAAAGTCTACCGTAAGGCACAGGTAACTACAGGGCGCCTGACGGAAGATGAAGTAGACATAGTATTATCTGAGAAGAAACAATTAATCCGACGCAATGGTATATTGGAATACATAGAGGAAGATGAAACCATTGACGCGGTAGGCGGATTAGAAGAACTGAAGAAGTGGTTAACACAGCGCTCAAATGCTTTCACAGAGAGAGCAAGAGAGTATGGATTGCCTCAGCCAAAAGGAATGTTGATATTAGGTGTTCCAGGGTGCGGTAAATCACTAATAGCCAAAACAACTTCTCGGTTATGGGGTCTGCCACTGTTACGCTTAGATATGGGAAGGGTGTATGATGGTTCAATGGTTGGTCGTTCAGAAGCCAACTTACGGAACGCATTAAAAACAGCTGAGTCGATATCTCCAGCGATACTATTTATCGACGAGTTGGATAAATCCTTTGCCGGCAGTTCCGGTTCTGGTGACTCCGACGGTGGTACATCCAGTCGAATCTTCGGTTCGTTCTTAACTTGGATGCAAGAGAAAAAATCTCCGGTATTTGTAATGGCAACAGCGAACCGCGTAGAAAGGTTGCCTGGAGAATTCTTGCGGAAAGGTCGCTTCGATGAAATATTCTTCGTAGATTTACCTACACCAGAAGAACGCCAAGAAATTTACAGAATTCACCTAACGAAACGCCGGACAGACATTTCCCGCTTCGACTTGCAACAGTTGTCGAAGATGTCCGATGGATTCTCTGGGGCAGAAATTGAACAAGCGTTAGTTGCAGCAATGTATGAAGCATTTGCTCAAGACCGCGAGTTCACACAATTAGATATTATTGCTGCACTAAAAGCGACATTGCCATTGTCTCGAACGATGCAAGAGCAGGTAACAGCCCTGCGAGACTGGGCAAGACAGCGCGCGCGTCCCGCAGCGTCCTCCGTAGCTGAATATCAGCGAATGGAGTTCTAAAAAGCTTTCCTCTGCTACCACAGGGGGAAAGGCTAGTCTCAAAGCTAGCGCCGAATGAAAAAAGCCGCAACTTAATACATTTAAGGTGCGACTTAGATAGAAACGTCCACGCATTCTCTATCTTCTCTTTGGAGGAAACCCAAATGTCTCATTTTAGCACTCTCCGCACCAAAATCACCGACGCAGAAATCCTCAAAGCATCACTGCGTGACCTAGGTATTTCCGTGAAAACCGAAGCAGATGTTCGTGGTTACAACGGTCAGCGCGTTCGCTCTGATATCGTTGCTGTTCTCGAAGGCGAATATGACTTAGGTTGGTCACGCAACAGCGACGGTTCCTTCGACTTGATTGCAGACCTTTGGGGCGTTGCTAAGAAGCACAACCAAACCGAATTAATCAACTCGATTAACCAAAAATACGCTGTAAACAAAACATTGTCAGAAGTTAAGCAACGCGGCTTACAAAACGCTAACGTTAAGTTGGTATTACAATAAGCATTTCTGCGCGTTCCCAAAGCTATACGGGTTAGCCTACACAGGTAGCAGTTAGCCCGCTTTTTTAAAAGGACTAGGAGGCATTTACTCCTAGTCCATATTTTTTTGCGTTCATAAACTTAATTTAGCATTTCTTAACAGTTAATCAAGTTGTCTAGGCTGCACTTACAAAAAATATAATTGTTCATCTTGTCTTGTGGAGCATATTGTGGAGCGGGCATCCCTGCCATTGGTGTCAAGTTAAGGTTGGCGCCCATACGTCAACGATAGGTTTTGTGATGAACGAGGTATAAACATGAACTTTTTGCAAAATTTTATACTTAAGCTGCAAGCGATGCAGATAAAAAAAGTACTAATAGCCGCTCTTCAAGTTCATTTTTTGTTCCTTTCAAACGCAAATTTTAAGCATAAATCCTTATTGACGTAGTAGGTTTTAGCTTAACTTGACGCTAATGGCATCCCTGCCCGCCTAACAAAATTTTGAATTAAGAGACGGGCAAGGATGCCCATCCCACAAGATGCGACTTAAATATTTACTGTTTTTCTCAGAAGGGGTAACTTTTTAAGCAAAAGCACAATTAATAACGAACCAAGCACCAACAACAAACTATAAATAACATTTAACACCAAACTGTTGGATAAAATTAAGCCACGAAAATATGGAATAGTTACGGCGCCTACAAATTCTACGATTACGAAAATAATGTCAGTATCACTTGGCGCCAATCACAACTTCAGCTTTTTCAACAGGAAACTGAACCTCGGTAACATAAGAATCATTATCTTGTTCGCCACCACCTACTATGTAAACCTCACGATTGGCGCCAATAACGCTATACCCATTTGCCTCAATCCAAGCAAGTACATGTTTTGCATGTGGTTGTAGGCGCATACTAGCGGGATACTTGGCATATTGCTTTTTATGGCATACAACAGTATGAGAAGAAATCGGTACTAAAAAATACTGATTTAAAAACATGTTACGTGTTAGTACGTAAAAAAAACTCAATGTCTTTACATCAACAGGAACAGTCTAAGGGTATTAACTTATTTACAGCCATATGTATAGTTGTAGCTAACATGATTGGCATCGGTGTATTTACTAGCTTGGGCTTTCAATTAGAAGGTATTAAGTCAGGTTTTGCTCTTCTACTCTTATGGGTAGTAGGTGGAGTTTTTGCGATTTGCGGCGCCTTAGCTTATGGAGAACTTGGAGCAGCAATGCCACGGTCGGGAGGTGAGTATTATTACTTATCTCGAATTTATCATCCAATGGTTGGCTTTTTGTCGGGATGGATATCGGTGACGGTGGGTTTTGCCGCACCAATAGCTGCTGCGGGTATGGCATTAGGAGCATATTTCACTAGTGTATTTCCACAGGCGCCTGCAAAACTAATCGGGTTGATGGTTGTGATTGGTGTATCGTTGATTCATACTAGCACAATCAAATTTGGTAGTTATTTTCAGCAGGTATTCACGATTCTCAAGGTTCTGTTGATTGTGGTAGTAATTGGGTGTGGTTTATTTTTCACCCAACCTCAAGAACTTACATTTTTACCATCTGGTACAGACTTCAACGTGATATTCAGTTCTCCGTTTGCGATATCTCTTGTTTATGTAACTTACTCATATTCAGGATGGAATGCTGCGGTATATTTAGCCAGCGAAGTTGAAAAACCAGAAAAGAACTTACCTCGCTCTTTAATCATTGGAACCCTGATTGTTATGGGGTTATACCTGCTGCTCAATTTGACCTTCCTCCGTACCACACCAATTAGTCAACTAGCGGGGCAATTAGAAGTCGGTTACATTGCAGCAACTCAAATTTTTGGCTCATCCGGAGCTAAACTAATGGGATTGTTCATTTCCTTTGGTCTCATTTCTTCGATTAGTTCGATGGTTTTGGCAGGACCGAGAGTAACCCAAATCATTGGAGAAGATATTCCTGTATTTAAAATACTTGCGAAGAAGAGTTCTCACGGAACACCTTTTTACGCAATTCTTCTACAACTCTCTATTGTGATTATTTTACTTATTACTTCTAGCTTTGAAGCAGTAATTACATATCTTGGTTTTACTTTAAATTTGTCGTCATTGATCACAGTTTTAGGAGTTTTTGTATACAGGTTGAGATATCCCGACGCACCTCGTCCCTATCTAACTTGGGGTTATCCCATTACACCAATCATCTTTTTGGCTATTAATTTATGGATACTTGTATTCATTCTCATGAATAAACCTGTTGAGTCACTAGCGGGTATTGGCACATTGTTTATTGGCGCCATTGTATATTTACTAGTTGCGAGAAAGCAACTCAAAGCATCTTAACTAACTTACAACTATGAAGAATAAAAAATACTATTCATTATTTCCTACTTGTATAACTTTAACTGCTTTACTTTTTTGCTCAACTTCCTGTCAAAGTGCAAATAATAATGAAGCACGCAAATCTGAAGAGCAAGTAGCTGGCACAGATAAGCCTAAACAAAGTGTTAAGGGTGACAAAGTTAAATCAGAGCTTTTAACAGATACAGCAAGAACTTTAGCAGGAATCAATGTAGATGCAAATAGTAAACTAGCAGCATTACAAAAAGGTAATAACTGGCAAAATCATCAAAAATTTTACGAAGCGTCTTGGTCAAAATTAGATGCACAGCAACTAACAAAAGTTAGAGATTGGACGGCAAAAGAACTACAAGATGTGAATGCAAGTTCTCCGACAATTTTATATCCTTTTAGTGGTCCCGATTTTTTATACTCATATTCTCTGTTTCCCAAAGCCAAACAATTTGTACTAGCTGGCTTAGAACCAGTGGGTAATGTTCCTGATTTTAGCAGCTTGAGTGAGAGTCAGCAGAATATGAAGCTACAGGAAGCAAGAAGCTCGCTATATGCAATTCTACAGTTTAGCTTCTTCCGTACTAACGATATGAAGGTAGACTTGCAAAAACAAGGAGTGCTACCAATTTTGTACGTTTTTCTCGCGCGTACCAAAAATCGTATCCTGAATGTCCAATATGTAGGATTAGATAAAGAGGGTAAAGTACAACAATTTGAAAAGGGAATGGTATCTGGAGTAAAAATTGCCTTTGTACCTGAAGGAGAATCTGAAGCTCGTAACCTATATTACTTTTCAACGGATTTATCGAACGATGGATTAAAAAAACGACCGGAGTTTGTCAAATTTGCCAACCAATTAAATAATAAAGTTACCTATCTCAAAGCTGCATCATATTTGATGCACAATGAAAGCTTTTCAGAAATAAGAAACTTGATATTAGCAAGCAGCAATTACTTGCTCCAAGATGACTCAGGAATGCCACTCAAATCATTTGCTTCATCGCAATGGGACTTAAAATTTTATGGTTCTTACACTCGTCCCATTGGTTTATTCAGTAATAGCTACCAAGCTGACTTAAGAAAAGTCTATCAATCTAATAAAAGCATCGAACCTTTGAATTTTGGCATTGGCTATAAATTTGGTGTCAATGAATCAAATTTAATGTTAGCCGCAGCAAAAAAGATTGCTAATAGATAGTTTAATAATCCCCCCTAGCCCCCCTTGATAAGGGGGGAAAGAGGGTTTAATGCTCCCATTATTAAGGGGCAAAAGAGAATTTAAAGCTCCCCTTATTAAGGGAGAAAAGACGATTAAAAGCCCTCCTTATTAAGGGGGGTTGGGGGGATTAAATTCTTAACCTAATACTCAATCATCCAAAAATCAAAAGCAGGATGTTGTCCGCCAATTGCTTGCTGGACAACATTTTTACTAATTTTTAAACCGTTCTGACTATTAGTTAACATCACAATTCCGGCGCC
>NZ_JBXXZH010000291.1:0-10293 GCF_059640475.1 Calothrix sp. CBUCES-K 9914 | reverse complement strand
AAGCACAGCAAGGATTTAAACCTAATTTTTTAGCAGATTTAGCACGCTAAGTACGGAAGAGCCCGAAATGCTGCGTACTTTGCGGTTTGTTAAATAAAAGTTCTTGTTTACAAAAATTATTTAACAACTTCAAAATCTTTTTTACTGGCGCCGCAAACAGGACATACCCAGTCTTCTGGTATTTTCTCAAAAGGCGTACCAGCTTCAATACCGCTATCTGGGTCACCCATCTCTGGGTCATACTCATAGCCACAAACGGTACATACATACTTTTTCATACCATCCTCCAATTCTTCTCTCTGTGCCCTCTCAGTCTCTGTGGTATAAAATCCAAGAAATACAAAAGGATTAATAAACTAATTCTACATCGGTGCCGATTCACTTGGTTAAGAAACATAATCAGAATAATTGTAGAACTTCTGCGACGTTTAACCCTGTCGTTCGGCTAATAGTTTCTACATCTAAAACACCAACCAGCGAACGCGCGATAGAAAGAGCTTTTTCTTTTGCCCTTTCTGCTCTAACTTCTTCCCTACTTTTTTTATACCCCTAGCTTCACCATCCTTTTGTGCCTTTAAAATAGCATTTTTGCTGTCATGAATAAACATCTGTTGTTTCTCCAGTATATCTACCTAATTTCTGGTTAAATTACTTTCTCTTGCAATTAGTTAGAGGAAAATTTAGTTTTTGATGCGAACCTTCAGGAATTTTAGTATAAAAATTATCCTAATTACACATTTTCATATTGTAAAACAGCGTGTTTTTTGCGTTCACGGAGTGTCTCAAGAGGATAAATAACACTTACTTAAACAAAAGCATTAGTAACTTTATTTACATTTATGATAAAATTTAGCTTTAACTCCTAATTAATGTATAGGTTTTTTGAGTACTACCTTACAGGTTAATTCTCATTAATCAAAGCTTATTGATATTGAATTAAGTAACTGTTTTTTGTTACAACCCTTGCTATGCTTTATTTTTAGGCTTTTTCTTACGTCGAACTCAGGTTTTATTGAGATCGAATTGTATTTTACGAAACTATGTGTAATGATACAATAAATACGGTAACTCGACCGACAAATAGTAGTATACCTGTCTAACTGGTATGCTGATAAGTTTTTATTCACAGTACTTTCGGGGAAAAGATTTCATGAGTACAGTACAACTTTACTTTGCAAAGGGTTCTACTTTTTCTCAACGCACCCGTGTTGTTCTACTCGAAAAAGGCATTGAATTTACTCCAGTTGAAATAGATTTACAAAAGAAACCTACTGAGTTCACACAGGTCTCACGATATGGCAAGGTTCCCGCTATCAAACATGGGGATGTTGAAATTTATGAATCTGCCATTATCAATGAGTATCTTGATGAGGTGTTTCCAGAACCTCGTTTATTACCGCGCGACCCAGCAGCGAAAGCTGTTGCTCGTATTTGGATTGACTACGCGAACACTCGTTTAGTCCCTGGATTTAATAAACTACTAAGGGGTAAAGGTACGACTGAACAAGAAGAGGGACGAAAAGAGTTTACAGATTCTCTATTATATATTGAGCAAGAAATATTAGGTAAGCTGAAGAGTGGGCAGTATTTGTTAGGGGATAAGCTGAGTTTAGTTGATATCAGCTTTTATCCTTGGTTTGAACGTTTACCATTGTTGCAACACTTTCGTAACTTTGCTTTACCATCAGAAACACCTCGTTTGCAGGAATGGTGGAATGTATTGCGTTCTAGAGAGTCAATAAAAGCAGTAGAAAATCCGACTAGTTATTATATCGAGCGCTTCTCGAAGATTCTCGGTGAACCAGCTTTTGCAACTGCAAATCGTAATTAGTGCGAGGATAGACCTATGAGTACAAACAGCCAAGTGTTAGAAGTTGCTGTAGTTGATGAATTGCCTTATGTTGAGGCAAATCTTAATTATCTTATTCCAATGGCAGAAAAACCTGTCATCTATATCTACGAACCACCAGAAGGTATTCCACGGTACAATGGTAAATATGAAGCTTACAAATTACCAATTTACAATGCTCGATGTGTAAAGCGTAATTTATCTTTAGACAAAGAAGGTTTTACGCTTGTTAATCATCATAGTGCAGTAAATAACTTCTATGATGACGATGAAATTCGTCGTGTTTATTATCCTGAAGCTGAACAACTTTTACTCAATGCAACAGGCGCCACGAAAGTCATAGTGTTTGACCATAACGTGCGTAATGCACAACGCGCGCAGCAAAATCAAGACAATGCAAGAGAACCAGTCAAGCGTGTACATAATGACTTTACCGCTAAATCTGGTTATAGTCGTGGGAGGTTAGTTTTAGAAGCATTGAAAATAGAAGATGCAGAAGCACTTTTACAACGTCGATTCAGTATAGTAAACGTATGGCGCCCAATTGCCGAACCAGTGCAAGAACATCCATTGGCAATATGTGACGCTCAAAGCATGGCAAAAACAGACCTTGTAGCAAGTGACCTTGTATACCGTGACCGTGTTGGTGAAACTTATGGTATTACATATAACCCAAGGCACCAATGGTATTATTTTCCTCAGATGCGGAAGCATGAAGTAGTACTAATTAAGTGTTTTGATTCTTCAGAAAATATCAGCGCTAGATTTACTGCTCACACTGCATTTGAAGACCCAACAAGTTTACCAGATGCTCCACCACGAGAAAGTATCGAACTGCGAACTCTAGTTTTTTATTAGCATGTAGAGACGTATGTAGAGACGCGATTAATCGCGTCTCTACCACAGCGAAAATTTTACTGTTATTATAATTCAATGTTAAAAGATTCATCTAAATTAGAAATTACTACAGATTCACGCCTCACAGTAGCCGCAATCAATGAATTTACCGATGAATTACTCAGTGTTGGTAACAATACCCAAGTTATCAGACAAGCTGTAGAAGCAGACTCAAATTGCGTCATCGCGAATACATTGGTTGCAGCTTTTCATTTATTTTCAGGTCAAAGTGATGCTCTAACTGCTGCGGTGCCTTATATAAATAACGCCAGTTTAAATTTACGACACGCTAACAAAAGAGAACAGCTTTATGTTGCAGCTATCGAAGCTTGGGTAAAACGCGACATTAAAAACGCAATTGTTTATCATGAAACAATTGCCGAACACTACCCTCGTGATTTAGCGTCAGTTCATATTGCCCAGTACCATTATAGAAATATTGGTGACAGCCAAGGATTGCTGCGAATAGCCGAGAAAGTAGCAGAAGCCAATCTTGATAATTCGTATATATACGGAATGCTAGCTTTTGGGCTAGAAGAATGTCACCGTTTAGAAGAAGCAGAGATTGCAGGTCGAAAAGCGGTTGAAATGAAACATAATAATCGCTGGGCACAACATGCTGTTGCTCACGTTCTCGAAACTCAAGGGCGCCTTGATGAAGGAATAGCTTGGATGGAAAGCGTCTGGGATACTTGGGAGTTTTCTAATCCAGCGTTTTATAATCATCTTTGGTGGCATACAGCGCTTTATCATCTTGATGCTGATGATATTCACAAAGTACTGGGAATTTACGATACTCAGATTTGGGGACGTGCTAGAAAAGACAACGGACGGGAGCAAATAAATGCAATCTCACTGTTATTAAGGTTACAGTTGCGAGGTATTGACGTCAGCGCGCGGTGGAGAGAAATAGCTGATTACTTGTATCCTAGATTGCACGAACATATCATCCCGTTTTTAGATTTGCAATATATTTATGCTTTAGTACGGGGTGGTAGAAATGATTGGGCTGTGGAAATGTTAGATAGTATAAAAGATTATGCAGACAAAGCTCAACCTTATGCTCAAAAAACTTGGAGAAATATCGCATTACCCGCAGCTTATGGAATGATTGCTCATGCTCAAGGCAATTGGCTTGATTCGATAAATCAACTAGAGCCAGTATTACCTAAATTATATTCAACAGGTGGTTCTCATGCTCAACGAGATTTATTTGAACAAATTTATCTTGATGCTCTCATTCATGCAAATGAAAACGGGAAAGCGCGGGTACTATTATCAAAGCGTAACACTGCCCGCAGCAATATTCCTATAACGCAGCGACAGTTAGCTAATGTACACAGCAAGTTAAACAGAGGGTAAACATCATGACTAAATATGTCAATCTTGGTAAAAGCGGGCTAAAAGTATCTCGCTTATCGCTTGGTACAATGACTTATGGTTCACGTCAATGGCGTGAATGGGTATTAGAAGAAGAAGAAAGTCTTCCTTTCATCAAACTTGCTTTAGAATTAGGTATTAATTTCTTTGATACGGCTGATGTTTACTCGTTAGGTGCCAGTGAAGAAATTCTTGGACGCGCGCTAAAAGACTTTGCCAAACGCGACCAAGTTATCATAGCAACCAAAGTATATAACCAAGTTGGTGATGGTCCTAACGACCAAGGACTTTCTCGCAAACACATCTTTGATAGTATCGATGCTTCATTACGGCGCCTGCAAACAGACTACGTAGACTTGTATCAAATACATCGGTGGGATAACGAAACACCAATAGAAGAAACCCTCGAAGCACTCCACGACTTAATCAGAATAGGTAAAGTGCGTTACATAGGTGCATCAAGTATGTACGCATGGCAATTTGCAAAAGCCTTATATATTGCTGACAAACACGGCTGGACACGGTTTGTATCAATGCAAAATCACTACAACTTAGTCTACCGAGAAGAAGAACGCGAAGTAATTCCTCTTTCCATTGCAGAAGGAGTTGGAATAATTCCTTGGAGTCCGTTAGCGCGCGGTTTATTAGTGGGAAACCGTCAAAAACAAGGTTATGGAGAAACACTGCGTGCGAAAACAGACGAATTTGCTCATAGTCTTTATTATGATGACATAGATTTTCAAGTCGTTGACCAAGTTATTAACCTAGCAAAAGAACGTAGTGTCAAACCAGCACAAATAGCTTTAGCTTGGTTGTTACACAAACCTGGTGTAACTGCTCCGATTGTTGGCGCCAGTAAAATAGAGCATTTGAAAGAAGCTGTTGAAGCTATAGATATATCGCTTTCAGATGAAGAAATTAAATTATTGGAGGCGCCTTACAGACCACATTCTATATTAGGACATCGTTAGTAATTCATATGATTAATCATCATATATCGCAGTCCGCGTATCATTCGTATTCACATAGTATGCGCTTGCGCTCAATCCGCACGTTGTAGAGACCGTATTAACCCGGTCTCTACGTAGATGTAATCAAGAATATTATAATGATTCAAGAATGGCAACGAGGCGAGTATGTCATCAGTACAGATGTTAATCGTCTAGATTTGAGTGTTATACATGCTTTTCTTGCAAATTCTTATTGGGCAGAAGAGTTACCGCTTGAAATTCTACAACGTTCAATTCAAAACTCGCTTGTGTTTGGATTGTATAAAGGTCAACAACAAATTGGATTTGCTCGAATTATTACAGATTATTCTACCTTTGCCTATATTAGTGATGTTTTTGTTTTGGAGCATTTTCGCGGGCAAGGTTTAGGCAAATGGTTAATAGAAGTTATTACTTCTTATACTGAATTGAAGGGATTGCGTCGTTGGCTATTAGCGACTAAAGATGCTCACGAGTTGTATAGCAAAGTTGGATTCACTGAATTAAAAAATCCACATAGTTTTATGGAGAAATGGAATCCAGATGTTTACAGAAAAACAAGAAACTAATCTCAACTTAACAGAGAATAACAATGTTGTAGCTACAGAACAATTTGAAGCTCCTAATAATTATAAAGAACTAAACGAGCCAATAATAGAAGCAGTAAAAACTTTGCTGGTAAATATTGGAGAAGAACCAGAACGTGAAGGACTACTCAGAACACCAAAACGAGTAGTAGAAGCAATGCGGTTTCTCACCAGTGGTTATAGCCAGTCTTTGGAAGCACTTGTTAACGGCGCCATTTTTGATGAAGGGCATAACGAAATGGTTTTAGTTCGCGATATTAATGTATTTAGCTTATGTGAACATCATATGTTACCATTTCTAGGTAAAGCACATATTGCTTATATGCCAAATCAAAAAGTGGTAGGGCTGAGTAAGCTAGCTCGTATCGTTGAAATGTATTCACGACGTTTACAAGTTCAAGAAAGATTGACAACACAAATTGCCGAAGCTGTTCACACAATTTTAGAACCTCAAGGTGTCGCTATTGTTATAGAAGCTACTCATATGTGTATGGTTATGCGGGGAGTGCAAAAACCTGGTTCTTGGACTGTTACTAGCGCAATGCTGGGTGTATTCCAAGAAGAAAAAAATCGTCAAGAGTTTCTGAATTTAATTTGCAAATATAAATCATAAAAAAAATAAATGTAGAGACGCGATATATCGCGTCTTCAATATATCGCTAATCATCTGCGGATTTCTTAAACTTAGAAAAGTTTTTTATTAATTGTTCTTTTAATTCTGAACTATAACCAGCCTCCAAATAGCCTGCAACTTGAGTTTGTGTTTCTATGACATCAGGAAGCCAGTTAAGTTCAGCTACAACTTTCGATGCTCGACAGGGTATACCAAAAACGGCTGGTACAAGTGCGATAACAAGAAGTATTTTATAAATGTGCTTCATTTTTTGACATAGCTAGAAACTCTTCTTCATTACCATAACCTATGAAAATTAAAATTTATTTATGTATCAACTAAGTTATCTATAGAAAGTTTGCACAGTATATAATAGATTTGTTTCGCATTCAACTTTATTTAAACAATTAAAATCACAAAACGTTTAATCAACTCAAGTTTAGTATTACGAACATGACAGGAGCTACTATAACCAATAGTAATACCAAGCATTATGATTACTGGTTTACTGCCATACTCCTAGGACGTAGTATATATTATAAAGTTTTGTTAATAAAGTCAATAAGTCTTTAGATAGATACTGTTTTTCTTGGCATATACATATAGTAGTTTAGTTAAACTGCTAAAATGTACATTTAAGCGAAGTGTAAGTCAATGTGATTATGCCTGAAAAGCTCTTTGAAGGTGACAGCGAAATGGCCAGGTTGATGTGCGCGTTCGACTGGTCGCAAACACCTTTGGGTTTACCAGAGCAGTGGTCACAAAGCTTAAAGACTTCTATTCGCATCATGCTTGGGTCGCGTTACCCGATGTTTGTTTGGTGGGGAGAAACGCTTACTAAGTTCTATAACGACGATTACATTCCGGTTTTAGGTCGGCGCCATCATGAAGCTCTGGGTCAACCTGCGTCTGTTGTATGGGCGGAAATCTGGGATACACTGGGTCCGCAAGCCGAAGCGGTTTTACGCTCTGGACAAGCTTCTTGGAATGAAGCGGTGCTTTTAATTATGGAGCGTAATGGCTATACTGAGGAAACTTATTTTACCTTTTCTTATAGTCCTGTTCCAAATGATGATGGTGGAATTGGGGGCGTATTTTGTGCCTGTACTGAGGAAACAAAGCGCGTTTTGAGCGACAGACGGTTGCAAACGTTGCGTGAATTAGCGGCTCAAACTATTGCCGCAAAAACAATTAAGGATGCCTGTGAGATTTCGGTGCAGACATTAGCAAATAATCCTTATGATGTGTCTTTTGCATTGCTGTACTTGCTAGATGAAACACAAACCTTAGCACAATTGATTAGCACAACTGGATTGGCGCCCGAATCAATTGCTAGCCCAATAGAAATTGAAATACAGACTTCGGGAGAGTGGGAGCTTGCTTCTGTTTTGGCAACGGGTGAGAGTCGGATAATACCTTTGGTAGAACTTTTTGAAGGTGCCTATATAGGAGGGGGATTTTGGCCTGAATCTTCTCGAATGGCTGCTGTGTTGCCGCTTACGATAGCAGGGCAATCTCAACTAAGCGGATTTTTGATTGCAGGCATTAGCCCACGTCGAGAATTTGACGACGATTATAAAGGCTTTTTTGATTTGGTCGCCGGACAAATTGCCACTGCGCTCGCAAATGCTCAAGCTTATGAAGCCGAACGCCAACGCGCGGAAGCACTTGCAGAACTCGACCGTGCAAAAACCGCATTTTTTAGTAATGTGTCGCATGAATTCCGTACACCGCTTACTCTGATGCTGGCGCCTTTAGGAGACACAATTACAGCTTTAGATGGTACGATTCCAATTGAAGAACGCGAAAAACTCCAATTGGTACAGCGGAATGGAGTGCGGTTGCTCAAACTAGTAAATAGCTTACTTGATTTTTCACGCATCGAAGCCGGTCGAGTACAAGCAGTTTATGAACCTGTTGATTTAGCAACTTATACAGCAGAACTTGCCAGTACGTTTAGGTCGCTAGTTGAGCGCGCGGGAATGTCGCTTATAGTAGACTGTCCACCTTTGCCTGAAGCGGTTTATGTCTCCTGTGAAATGTGGGAACAAATTGTTCTCAATTTGTTATCCAATGCCTTTAAGTTTACATTGGCAGGAAGCATTACAGTTCGATTGCAATGGTTGGTAGCTCAAGTTAAGTTATCAGTTATTGATACGGGAGTTGGAATTAAAGATTCTGAGTTGCCGCATTTATTTGAGCGATTTTATCGCGTTGAAAACTCCAATGGTCGTAGTTTTGAAGGCTCAGGTATTGGGCTATCATTGGTGCAAGAACTTGTTAAACTACATGGAGGCGCCATAAATGTCACCAGCACCTTTGGGCAAGGTAGTTGCTTTACCGTTACCATTCCCACTGGAACTGCCCATTTACCTTCAGAACGTATTAATGCAACTCGCACATTAACATCAACAACTTTAGGGGCAATGCCTTATGTTGAAGAAGCGCAGCGGTGGCTCCTAGGAGAAAATACTGAGTTAAATGTGCTAAATATTGAGGTAGCAAATACTCAAAACACCCCCACTGCCAGAATTTTACTCGCTGATGACAACGCTGACATGCGTGATTATATTCAACGACTTTTGAGTGGGTCTTATACAATTGAGCTTGTTGCTGATGGCGCCACTGCTTTAAATGCTATTGAGAATAATCCTCCGGATTTGGTATTAACGGATGTAATGATGCCAAAAATGGATGGATTTGAATTGCTACGCGCGCTACGGTCTAATCCTCAAACTCAAACAATCCCTGTTATTCTACTATCAGCACGGGCAGGTGAAGAAGCCCGCCTTGAAGGACTTGCTGCTGGCGCCGATGACTATTTAATAAAACCCTTTTCGGCGCGCGAGCTGTTAGCACGGGTTGAGGCAACATTGAAACTGTCACAATTGCGATGGGAGGCTTTGCAACAAGAGCAAATGCTACGTGCGGTAAATGTAGAAGCTCAACAAAAAACCGAAGCTGCGTTTCGACGCATTAATAATCTATTAGAAAGTATTAGCGAAGCATTTATTACTGTTGATTTCGACTGGCGAATTACTTATCAAAATGCTACTTCCGAACGAATTAACAACAAACCTCGCTCCGAAGTGTTAGGCAAAACCCTTTGGGAGGAGTGGCCTGCTCTAGTGGGTTCCATCTCCGAACAACAATATCGCTATGCACTAGCCAACCAAGTTCCCGCGTATTTTGAACAGCACTATTATGAACCGCCCGACCATGATCTCTGGTTAGAAGTGCGTGCCTACCCCTATGAAGATGGTTTAGGCATCTTTTATCGTGACATCAGCGACCGTAAACAAGCTGAAGCCATTTTGCAGGAGAGCCGCACCGAACTTGAACGGCAAGTACAAAAGTTTGATGCGACACTTTCAACTATTAGCGATTTTGTCTTTAACTTCGACCGCGATGGGCGGTTTATTTACGCTAATCAAGTTGTGCTTGATTTGTGGGGTCTTACCGAAGCCGAAGCACTCGGAAAAACAATGGTAGAACTCCAGTATCCCGAAGCGCTGGTGCAGCAGTTTGCTCAAAACATTCAACAAGTTTTTGAAACAAAACAAACTGTTAAAGGCGAGGCGCCTTACATTAGTCCAACTGGAGTAAGAGGATATTATGAATACATTTTAAATCCAGGATTTGCTGCTGACGGCACAGTCGAATTTGTGGCAGGTTCAGCTCGCGAAACCTCGGAGCGTACACAGGTAGAACAAGCCTTGCGCTCCTCTGAGGAACGTTACCGAACCTTATTTGAGTCGATTGATGAAGGCTTTTGTGTGGTTGAAGTCTTGCTTGATTCAAAGAATATACCTATTGACTATCGTGTTTTAGAAATCAACCCTAGTTTTGAGCAACAAACCGGACTTATTCAAGCTGTTGGTAAAACCGCGCGTGAATTAAATCTTGAAGAACACTGGATTGAAATTTACGGTCAAGTTGCGCTAACTGGTAAATCTGTTCGATTTGAAAATGGTTCCA
>NZ_JBXXZH010000290.1:0-10504 GCF_059640475.1 Calothrix sp. CBUCES-K 9914 | reverse complement strand
CTATACAGTAACCATTTTTACAGTTAACTCACATCTAATGCTTAAGTATTAATATTTAGTTGCAATGCTAATAATAAACATAAATATTTATCAATAATACGAATAATAAAGCTTTTTAGCCTGCGTAGGCAGAGAGAAGTTGGCGGTGTCGGCTTCCGGAGCGCCAAACTTCGGGGCTTTGTTCGTATAGCCCCACCCTTCTAGGGTGTAGGTGCTGTGCGAACGGTTATGCATTGCCTGTACGGACGGTCAGGCGGGACGCCTAACCTACGGTATCAAAAATGCTAGATAATGAAGAAATCCTAAAATTCCTAAGCATTTGCCTTAGTAGTGATATATTAGATGCCTAAAAATAGTCGCAAAGATAAAGCTAAACCTCGTGTGGTGAACCGATATGGAACTTTTAAAGGAGTTCGTAAAGGCATATCATATTCACTTTGGCGTTATGACCCTTACCATGCACTATTGACTATTTCCTGGCCAAATTTTATTGCATTGGTAACTTTGGGCTATTTTATTGCCAACGCGATTTTTGCGCTTCTTTACCTTGCAGGTGGTGGTGGAATTGAGAACGCGCGTCCAGGTAACTTTTTTGATGCCTTCTTTTTTAGCGTTCAGACAATGGCATCAATTGGTTACGGCGCCATGTATCCGAAAACAGCTTATGCGAATTTATTAGTTACGATAGAATCAATCATTGGGTTATTGATATTGACAATGGCGAGTGGTATTATGTTTGCTCGCTTTTCACTACCCAGAGCGCGCGTAATATTTAGCCGTGTAGCACTGATAACAAAGTACGATGGCTTACCAACATTAATGTTTCGGGTCGCGAACAAGCGTCAAAACTGGATTTTAGAAGCGCAAATACGTGTAACAATAGTTCGCAATGAATACACTTTAGAAGGGAACTTTATGCGGCGATTTTATGATATACCCTTAATTCGCAGCGAGTCTCCACTGTTTGCGCTTTCATGGTCAGTAATGCACACAATTGATGAAAATAGTCCATTTTATGGTATAACGCAGCAAAAAATGATTGAGGATGAAATGGAAATTCTCGTCATTTTTACAGGAATTGATGAAACAGTATCACAAACAATCCACGCGCGTCATTCATATATACCCGACGAAATCGTATGGGATGCGCGGTTTGTTGATATATTGACTCGAACACGTAAAGGGGAGCGCTGTATCGATTATGCCAAGTTCCATGACTTTGTATCTACTAAGGATATCAAGTCGGAATTGTAACATTCATAAAAAATCTTACTTAAAGTCTATTTACACAGTTAACACATCTATCAATTAAGAGAGATGTGATTAAATAACACAGCATCGTAATATCCTAATGTTATGAATATTTAATAGGAGCAAAAATCATGGGCTGGCTACAAAGACTATTTGGACTCGAAAAACCAGAAAACGCAGAAGTAAATCCCGAACCACAGCAGAACGCAATACAACAAGAAGTTGCCGATGCACCTTCAGCCACAGAATCAATAGCACCCGAACGCATCGGTTTAAACGGAGAATATGACCAAAGCGGTTTAGCCAAGCGCGTTGCACTAGCATTCGACCAAGACGGCGACCTCGATGATGTTGACACACTTTGGGTAGCTCAAACAGGTAGTAAAGTAGTATTAAAAGGTGAAGTCCCTAGCCAAGATGTACTCGACAAAATGGTATCACTCGCGCAAAACGTCAACGGCGCCTCAGATGTAGACACATCACAAGTAACAGTAGCTTAAATTTCTTGTAATCTTCTTGTGGAGCGGGCATCCCGGAGCGCCCCTGATATTAAAACATGAAATATTAGAAACAGGCGCCTTGAATAATAGGACGGGCAGGATGCCCATCCCACAAGATAGATAAACAATGTCATTAGTCACGAAGCAAAGAATCTGAAGCAATACTGCGTAGGTTTTAGTATTAACTTAGAATTAATCCCCCTAAATCCCCCTTAATAAGGGGGACTTTATAAGAGTTTTAGCCGGGAGCATCCACTTTTGGCAGATCGACTTTTCTAGACTACCCGTATAGTAGGCTTTCCGGCGCCAAATAATTATGTATGTTCCAAAAGTGGATGCTCCCGTTTTAGCCCCCGCTTAATAAGGGGGGTTGGGGGGATTAAAATGCTTAATCGAGTAGTATTGGAATCTGAAGAATCTCAATTACTTCACTTACTAAAACTTCCTTCATTTACACCAAAACCTCTTCCAACAAATTACGTTCTTCAACAGGCAACTCAAGTAAAACTCGTCTATCCCCCTTACTTTCTTTATAGCGATACGCAGTATTAGCAAGTCGCAGCGAAATTTGAAATTCAGAAGAAATGACTCTCGTCCTATAGCTTCAGATACGACATAACTCTTCGCGCGTAAATATTTAAGTTGACTCGATGCTGTTTGATGCGTAATAAAACAGCGTTGAGCTATTTCTTTTACCGTAACAGGATGGCGCCTCTCAACTAAAAATTCTATTATCTTTCGCTGTTGCTGAGATAACCATGACATTCGCGCTTGGTAATATGGCGTTAAATCATCAAGCATCCGCATGAACGGTTCTACAAGCTCATCGAGTGATTTACGAGTTAAAAACTGAGAAAAAATTACGTATACGCGCGGGTTTCCACCTGCAAGATGATGAACTGCACGAATGCGTGAGTTTCCTGTTGACGTACAAATAAATGCTTCTAACTCGCTATCTTCCTCTAACTTGGCTATTTGCCTTAATAAATTTACCGCTTCGTCTATTTCTAAATCTTTTAGGTAATAGGGGTAGAAAAAACCATAAAACTATCCAACAACTCGTAGAAAGCCTCCTCATCCTCACGATGTTCTTGAACATATTTTCTTAATTCTTCCGTTGCCATTGAAGCAAAATTTGGTTTCTGATTCAGAAATATTCTACAACTCTATCTATTTTTACAAGCTCTGACACCACTTTAAAAGGGGGTTGGCGCATTCTTTACCTGCAGTACACTACCCTTTAGGAAAAATACGTTTACGTGAACAAACTTCTGTTCCTCTTCCCTCTGCTTCTCTGTGGTGAGAAAATAAATAAATTAGATATAAATTTTATTTGTAAAAGTGACAATCCATAACCTAGATTTTTTCAAAAATAATTTAGGATTGCTATGTTTTGTAAGTATAACTTTCGTTTTATGATTCTATAGCAAATGTGATATAAATTTCCTAAAATTTGAAACAGAAACTATAGTTGTTTGTATTAATGCTTGAGCGTCAGTAAAATCCAAATCGCCAGTAATTAAAAAATTCGCATTAGCCTCGATCGCACAAGATAAAAATTTCGCGTCTTTTTGATCTCTTGGGAAATCAATCTCCAATTTCGGACTAATTACAACTGTAGCAGTATCTAAAATCCCATACCAACGATTGAGTTGTTCTTGGGTCAACTTAAACTTGTTTCTACTTAAAACTTCTCTGTACTCTTGTAAAATCTCTGCTGACACCACCCATTCAATTTCTGGATTACTTATAACAAAAAGAATAACAAATTCTGCATTTCTGCCAGATAGCGCTGCGGAAACCAAAATATTTGTATCAATGATTACTTTCATTCGCCCCTACGGTAAGCCTCAATTTCTGCAGCTATCTCCTCATCTGTTAGTGGATTATCTTGGTGTAATGCTTGTGTTTCTTTGAGTAACTGACGCATTTTTTCAGCTAAATCCTCTCTTCCTTTATCTTCCGCTAAAATAATCACCTCAACTCTTTGTCCAGGTTTGAAAGGCAGCCCTGACAAAACCGTATGATTGGGGTCTTCTACTGTAATATATTTTTTGTAAGCATTCATATGGTTTTCTTGCATTTTAACCTTAATTATATAGTCTCAGACGCTCTCTTGATCTCACAACTCAAAAAACTGTGCTTTGTTTAGAGCCAAAAGACGAGTTTGAGAGCTTAGGAACAAAGCTGATTTTTAGTTTATTTTAACAGACTTGCGCGATTAACCAGTGCATTACATAAACAGGCGCTTGTCAACGCAGTCAAACAAATGTAAGCCGAAGTGTTGTGATAGTTCTTCGCATACTTTTACTCCGCGAATGCTGTTACCCCGCGCGTCTAACAGGGGTGAAAATACTGCTATTCCCATTTGACCGGGTACTACAGCAATAATTCCTCCACTAACGCCGCTTTTTGCTGGAAGTCCAATTTTATATGCCCATTCTCCAGCAAAGTTGTACATCCCACAAGTGTACATAATGCTAAGAATGTCTTTGACGTAGCTACTATCGACTGCTTGCTCTTTTGTAAGTGGGTTAATACCTTTGTTTGCTAATGCTGCTGCCATGACTGCTAAGTCACGACAGTTTACCATTGCTGCACACTGTTGAAAATATAAATCTAATGACTCGTCTATTTGCCCGTCTATCATCCCAAAGTTCAGCATTAAATGCGCCATTGCTCTGTTACGATGTCCTGTGCTGCGTTCAGATGTAAATACAGATATATCTACAAATACATCTCTACCTACATAACGTCGAAACATTTCGAGTAAACGGTTCAAACGTTCGGTGGCGCCAAAGCCTTTAATTAAACTTGTAGTGGCAATGGCGCCTGCGTTTACCATTGGATTATAAGGTCGCTTCGATTGCTCGTCTAAAATAATTGAGTTAAATGCCTCCCCTGTTGGCTCAACTCCAACCCGCTTTAAAACATAGTCTCTGCCGTGGTCACAAAGCGCTAGTCCATAAACAAAAACCTTGGATATCGATTGAATTGTAAATAGATGCTCAAAATCACCAACCGTTACCACATCACCGTCTACTGTAACGATACAAATACTAAATAGGTCGGGATTTACTTTTGCCAGTTCTGGAATATAGTTGGCAAGAGTACCCGTTTGCAACGATTTGTATTTGGAATGTAAATCATCCAAAAATGAAGATAGCGCTGATGCTGTTATCTCTATGTTTTTTGTATCTGTCATTATTCGCGCGGGAAAGAGGGAAAGTTTGTGATATTCAATTCTCCCATTATTCGGCTATTCTGAATGCCAATATATTAATTCAACCTGTAGGTTTTCTGTTTATATGCATAAAAGGTGTCAAAAATTTCTCAGGAGCAAGCTAACAATTATCTACTTATTATTTTTACTTATATAAATTAAACTTAAGTATCAAACTCCATCTCATTCTCTGTTAGTAAATTTACTTAAGTATACGCAATATTACTTACGTACATGTGTTACCCAAAAACATGTTTTTTTTGATTTATCCTTGAGTATTCGCAAAATTACTGTCATATACTTAACCAACTTAGGCACTCTCGAATTTGGGGGTTGTCGGCACCTATCTTGCCAAAATTGCCAAGAGGGTTCTACGTACTGAAGTCTATAATTGAGAAGGATTTTAGGCTAGGGAAAGTATTTATTATTGATTCGTGCGATGCCATTTTGGTTCCTGAAATTTGTTAAGTTTTAAAAAAAAATTCGGTTGTTTCTGAAAATATTTGTTACATCACCCAAAGTCTCTTTCTGATTGACTTAGACCGAGGTCATAGACTTTTAAGATTACTAAGTTTACTAAAGTTTACGATAAATCCCTGATCCCCAAGTGCAAAACTTCGTGTTAGTCTGTTGCAGTCACAAACAAAAAGTGAAAGCGGTACGAGTTTGAGATACTTTGCGGTTTTGCATATTAATTTGCATCCAAACCGCTTTATGTGTGCTTGTGTACGCAGCTGTCTTGGCTCTATCTTACGTAGCTTTAAATTCGGACAAAATGAACCATAGATATTTATTGACCGTTGTTGCTCTGCTTTGTGCTGTTATCGGCACACCTTCAATTGCTAGAAGTCAAACGACTAAGCAAATGGCACAAGACACTTCACAGCCAAATGGCGAAGTGATGAAAGTGGGAGAATATCAAAATCAAAGTAGTAGTGCAGTCACGACGCCGACTACACAGATTCATACCCATAACGTAGCTGGAAGGCAGGCAGCAACGCTTTACATTCGAGATATTCCGGTTTTGACTTTTGTGGGTCAGCAGCAAACCACCAGTACAGAAACCAAGGTTGGTACAATTGGTCAGATGGCAAGCTTACAAGGCTATGCTGTCGCTAACTCGAGCTCACAATCAGCAATCGAATCGGAACAAGTTGACGGTAATGACCCAGTTCAAAGAGCAAGTGTTGTAGCTGCTCGCATCAATGACTTAATTCGGCAAAAAGTTGATGCCAACAAAATTACCGTCAGTTGGGAACGTTCATCTTCTGATACTTCAGTCTCAGCTAATCGAAACAAAAACTTAGCTGACACTCAGTCAAACGGTCGCTATGTCATCAAAGTTGATGGGCAAGAACTAGTAGCGATTGATAATCAAACCCTGGCGCCAGATTCAACTAAAAATCTCGCTGCTGATGCATTACAAGCAACTAACCGCTTACGAAGACTCATCGGCGCCGCTGAACCGATAAGCGAGATTGCAAATTTTCCATTTTCGTTGCCATCACTCCCAATACCAAAGTTGCCCAACGAAATTATAGAACCAATCAAAGTAACGCTTCGTGGAATTGCTTCGTTCTACGGTTACGATGGTTCGGGCAATCGTACAGCCACTGGTGAGCGCTTTAACCCCGAAGCAATGACCGCAGCTCACCGCAGTTTACCCTTCGGAACACGAGTTCGTGTTACCAATACTCGTAATGGACGCTCTGTGGTCGTGAGAATTAACGACCGAGGACCATTTATTCGCGGCCGGGTTATCGACCTGTCCTATGGTGCTGCCCGTCTTATCGGCATGATTGGCGGAGGTGTGGCGCCTGTTAAAATCGAGGTGCTAGGAAAATAATCAAAAACTCGGATTAAAAAACTTGTTTCTTCACAGGAATACTGATGGTTCAGTAAGCATAAAAGTTTCTTATCGAATCCAGCAGTAATACGCACGTCGCAAACCTCACCCGCTTTCATTCACAAATTTTTTTAATTAAGTATTTTCACTTATACACCCTGTGGAGACGCGATATTCGCGTCTCTTTTATTTAATATTAAGGCGCAAATCCCGGTTGCTCATATCTCCGAAGGAGGATTTCAGAGATAAACTAACGTAGGCGGGGAACTGATAAAAATAGGGGTATTGTGTGCGCTTGCTTACGACAATTGCAGCTTTGCGCTGCTATATAGAGAAATGTGGCTTAGAACAAGATGATATGCACTGTTCAGAGCCGCTACAATTTGAAGTAACTAGTTCTCATCAAACAGCAGTTGGCTTAGTACCAACGATGGGAGCTTTGCATCAAGGGCATCTCAGCTTGATTCAACGGGCGCGATTAGAAAATGCCACAGTTATCGTGAGCATTTTTGTAAACCCCCTACAATTTGGTCCAGAAGAAGATTATCAACGCTATCCTCGGACATTAGAACATGACCGAGAATTGTGTGAGGAGGCACGAGTCGATGCAATTTTTGCACCAACTCCGGAACAGATGGGAATAACCCAGAAGTATATACAAGAATCAATCATTACACAGGTTATCCCTCCATCTGCTATGATATCTGGCTTGTGTGGTCGTTCTCGGCTTGGGCACTTTCAGGGTGTGACAACAATTGTTACCAAACTTTTTAATTTGGTAAAGCCTGACCGAGTTTATTTCGGTCAAAAAGACGGTCAACAGTTAGCTGTTATTAAAAAGCTGGTGTGTGACCTCAACTTGCCTATTGAGATTGTTGCTTGTCCAACGGTACGAGAAGCATCTGGTCTTGCAATGAGTTCGCGCAATCAATATTTGAGCGACTCAGAAAAAGAACAGGCTGCTGTTTTATACCAAAGTTTACAGGTAGCTCAAACCGCATTTAAGGCAGGAACTCGCGGTGCCAAAGAACTAATTGCTCTAGTCGAGCAACGTTTGGCAATGGTCAGTTCTGTGATGGTGGAATATATTGAATTGGTTGAACCGACTACTTTAATGCCATTGGAATTTATTCAGGAGGAAGGAATGCTCGCGATCGCTGCTCGTCTTGGTTCTACACGCTTAATCGACAACACCATGCTACGCGATCGCAAACCGATTATCGCTATCGATGGTCCTGCGGGTGCTGGTAAATCAACTGTTGCTCGTACTGTGGCAGCTTATCTCGGTTTAATTTATTTAGATACTGGAGCTATGTATCGAGCTGTTACTTGGTTAGTGCAGCAATCTGGTGTGAGTATTGAGGATGAGTGTGCTATTGCTGAGTTGGTTAGTCAGTGCGTTATCGAACTGGCGCCAAGTCAAAATCTAAATTCTCCAGTTCAAGTATGTATCAATGGTCATGATGTTACCCAGAAAATAAGAACTCCTGAAGTAACATCAAACGTATCAACCATTGCTGCACAAACTGCTGTTCGTACTGCACTAGTAAAACAGCAGCAAGTTTGGGGCAAAAAAGGTGGCTTAGTTGCCGAAGGTCGCGATATCGGAACTCAAGTTTTTCCCGATGCTGAAGTCAAAATCTATTTAACTGCATCCGTCACTGAACGCGCGCGTCGGCGCCAAACCGACTTTACAAAGCAAGGTCTACCGCAAATAAATTTAGAGCAACTGGAAAAAGATATCGCCGAACGCGACGCTAAAGACAGTACTCGTAAAATTTCTCCACTGCGGAAGGCTACTGATGCTGTCGAAATTCAAACTGATGGTTTGGATATTTCCGACGTTACAGCAAAAATCGTTGATTACTACGAACAACGCCTATCACAGGAGCAGTTACTCTAATAACGATTTTTCCTTAACTAACCGAACAAATCCAATCGCTTTTGGTGAGTTGGTACGCTCTAACTCACCTTATAAACATTTTTATAAACATTTATATACTTTTTGCATTTTTATTTCACCAATTTCTATTTATATAGTACAATTTAACCATAAAGGTTATAATAGTAGCATTGTATTATTATAGATGGATAATCTTTAACGTCGTGTTTCGGATGTTAAAACTGCTTAACTATCATACGCAAAGCTCGACGAAAATGGTAAAAAGGTTATCATGCTAACAAAGACGCGAAAGTGTATCCAAAATACACAGTCCTAAATCCTACTGATAAAAGCTCTTAACAATGAAAGCTTCAGCAAAATTCGACTTTGAAGACGAGAAGTTCAATGCACCACCGTCTCAGGTCATCCCTTGGTGCCAAATGATCAACCCACGTTACGGCGCCGATGGTATGCAAGCCTATGGGTTAGCGGTAAAGCTAGATAATGCCCAAGCTGTAGGCTTTGAACCTGACTCGAACTGGCAGAAAATTGAGCATGAGTTTACTTCTGGAGTCGAAACGGTGTATCTAACCACAACTCCGAAAATAGTGATAGTGCGTCGCGGTCCATTATCAGTAAAAGATCGAGAAACCGGAAACAAGCTTGGTACGCTTCGTGATAATTATGATGCCTTTTTAGCAGACAAACTAAAATTTAAAACTTTTACTCGCTACCTTGTTTTTTTAGTTGGTGAAAACAAAAAGTTTTTACATCAAACACCACTACAATTAACGCTTCACGGCGCCGCTGGAGCAAGTTTTAGTAAAACTTACTGCGAATATCAGCAGGGAAGACCATCGGGTGGGTTTGTAGTTGAACTTGAGCGTTCATATGCTTCTTATCGCAAACAACCTTTTACTCCCAAAGGAGCTTTATTTCACGCTCATGGTATCTTTTGTCCAATTATTGATTGTGAAGAAAGAGGAATTCAACCGAATACAGTTTTAGTTTCTTCGACAGTAGACTATAAACATCCTACCGTTTCAAATTTAACTCAATTTTTAATCGCTTCCGACTCTTACGAATCTGAAATTATTAATAAAACATTTGAAGATTACAAAGAGTTTGGTAAAGAACAAGTTCGTGCGGAAAAGGAAAACAAAATGGCAATGGCTGGAGCTGGAGTTGCTAGTTCTTCTTACGTCTACGCAGATGATGATGAATTTGGTTATCCACCATATTAAGTAGGGTGCGTGACGCTACTAAAATATTCAAACGAAGCGCAATACTGATAGCGTCACGCACCTACAATTAAAAATCAACCATCCGTTACATCCGTTCATCATCCGTTGCCAATAGCCCCTGTTTTGACGTTAACAATCTTGGATTTGCGGTTAAAATTATTAAATTAGTACCGCTAAAATCAGCATCGTGAGTAACCAACTTTAAATTATTCACTCTACATAATTCAGCTAATACTTGGTCATTAAAATCAGCTTCACCACCTGCATATTCACTTAATATTGATATAATTTCTGCTGATTCAAATCGGTTTTTAGCTGGTTCAGATTTTTCTAGTATTTTCCGCGCGCGTCGGGCAATTTGTTCTGCAACAGGTTTAAAACTAGAACTGTTGCGAAACAATTTGAAATCACCCGGCTTGAGTTCTGATGGCAGTTTATTATAAAAAAATCGAGCGTAAGCGTTTATAAATTCTGATAGTACTAGCGCATCTAGTACTATTTGACAACCGGCGCCACGAATGCGTCGCAAAGCAGAAGTATAAGCGTATCTATATTGGG
>NZ_JBXXZH010000289.1:0-10513 GCF_059640475.1 Calothrix sp. CBUCES-K 9914 | reverse complement strand
CTGAGAAACCTTTTTCATATGAAGTATATCGTACCGAATACGGTTTAAGAGTTCGCGTAATTATTGGTGTCTCCGAGATTAGAGAGCTTTGTCAAACATTTACACTCAATGGCAACTGTCTCAATTCATCTCTAAAACAACAAGCAATAGTCCGGTATAAATCTTTATGATTAAATAATGTAATAATAATTAACTGTATTATTGTATACAACAAATCATGATAGAATTGAATAACAAAGCCAACTATCCTTCGTTAGTCAATGCGAGTTTGCTGTACCCGTCCGCGCGAACAAGGTGAACCTCCACACGTAAACTATATAGAACAGTCCGATTTGCTTGTTGTCCATCTTGTTGGTCATCCACAACAACGGTATTGTCAAGTTTGTGGAATGCCTTTAATTGTCAAAAACCGCTATGTAGTATTAGAGGAAAAAGGTCAAGGCGGTTTTGGTAAGACTTTTGTGGCGTTAGATTTAGAGTCGCCAGGAGAAACGTTAGAGCAGAAACGGCGCCGCATTTTAAAACTGTTGCATCCAAATCAGTCATTATCTACTTCATCGTTAGAATTAGTAGAGCGGTTCTTTAAGGAAGAAGCAGAGGCACTAGAAGAACTTAGACATAATCAAATTCCTCGGCTTTATGCATTCTTCAATTTATCAGTCCCTGGATATTCATCCAATAAAGATCAAAAATTATTTTATTTAGTTCAAGAGTATATACAAGGTTCAGATTTACAAAGGGAATTGAGTCAACGACGAGAAGAAGGAAAAAATTTCTCCGAACAAGAGGTTGTATCGGTTTTACACAATATATTAGGTATACTCAAGTTTATCCATGCCAACCCAAAAAAGCCATTAATTCATCGAGATATTAAACCATCTAACATTGTTAGAAGAAGTGATGATAATCAACTTTATTTGATAGATTTTGGCGCCGTCAAACAAGTTATTAAAGTCGTAGAAGAAGGTGCCTCACCAAGTGACACTGTAATTATCTCACCCGGTTACTCGCCTCCAGAACAAACACATGGTAGAACGGTAACATTTGCTTCCGACTTATATTCTTTAGCTTCCACTTGCGTAACTTTACTCACTGGTGAAAACCCATCTAATTATGATATTCCCTATAATTTAAACAATTGGAATGCTGGTGTAAAAGTTAACCAAAACTTAGTCAAAATTATAAATAAAATGCTGGAGCCAGATCCAAAATATCGGTATCAGTCAGCAAGTGAAGTGATTACAGCATTAGAAAAAGGGGGTTTGATTAAAGCAGATAAAAAGTTAGCCCCATTATGGATTTTTGGTATATTAGGAGTTGTCGGGATAGCTAGTATCCTATTTGCAATTTCTCAAATAATTAAGAAACCAGATTCTTCACCACTTCCTGACAACTATTTCACTCGTGGTGAAGAATCTTTACTTGCACAAGACAAATCAATTAGTGCAACTTGTCAAGCAGCATTTGTGAAGAAACAAGCAGGAATGCGTGATTTTGGTGGGGAGAACTTCGCAGCTTCCGAAAAAAACTTCCAAGCAGCTATAGATTTATTTAGAAAAGCAACACGTGAAGCGACACCCACAGCGAAATGTTATGTAGACCCCGAAACTCAGATTTTTCTAAATAACGCAAAAGCACGTAATAGCAACAAACCACCATTGACTGTTGCTATAGTAACTCCAATTAATGGTAATTCGGTTGAATATAGCAAACTCTCTGAACAAATATTGCGTGGTGTTGCTCACGTGCAAAATAAGTTCAATCTGAAAAACGGTATTAATGGGCGCCTGCTCGAATTAATGATTGTTCGAGACAATAACGATAGAAATATTGCTACACGCGCGGCAAAACATATCGTCGAAAATCAAATTCCTGGTGATGAAAATTTTCGTGGTTCTGTTATAGCAGTAATTGGTAATTTTAGTAGTGATGTAATTTTAGATGCCAGTACAGAGTACGAAAAAGGGCAACTTGTAGCAGTATCACCAACTAGTACAGCAATTCGACAAAAGCAAAAAAGTTCAGGTTCCAATTATCAATTTAACTTAAATCGATACGTTTTTAGAGTCATGCCTAATGATGCGGTTGCTGCTAATGATTTATATCAATATACCCAGAAAAACTTTGCCGGAAAGAAAGGCGCCGTCTTTTACAGTTTTGGTGTACCAATAAATATATATAGTCAATCATTACAGCAAGCATTTGCAAGCAATTTTCAGTCAAATAATATAATTACTTGCGATTTATCTAAATATGGTCCTCAAAGATGTGCATCTCAAATACAGGGTGCAAGTTTTTTGATGCTATCACTAGGAACAGCGGATACAGACAAAGCTTTTTCCGTAATTCAAAGCAACAGCTTACCACTACTAGGGGGAGACGCTTTATATAGTGACGACAAACTAACGTCTGATTCAAGTAGTAGTATTGGCAACAAAGCCAATAATATGGTATTGGCAATACCTTTCGATATTGAAACGGCGCCGCAATGGTTCAAAGATGAATCAAATCAACTTTGGGGGACTCAATATGTAGGATGGAGGACTGCAAGTGCTTATGATGCAACCCAAGTAATTATAGATGGTTTGCAGCGACAAGGTGAAAATCCGACTCGTCAGGGTTTGTACAATGTATTAAGCTCAAAGTCATTCAAATCAACTACCAGTGCAACAGGAGTAATTGAGTTTGATAGCTCAGGAGATCGAAAAATTAGACCAGAAGACGAGAACCGACTAGGTGTATTAGTGCAAGTCAAAGATAAATGTAAACCTGAAGACACACCAAAATACCGTTTTTGTCGCATTTAATTAAACTATGAATGCACAGTTCGTGATGCCTGTGCTACGGGTTATTATTCAACAAGCGCAAACCACTCAAAGTAACAAGCACAGTAGAACCCTCATGTCCCACCACACCTAAAGGCAAAGTAATACCAGCAGTAAAATTAATCACTAGAAGTACCAAAACAGAAGCAAGTGCAAACAAAGTATTTTGTTTTATAACCCGTACCGCGCGTTTACCCAGTTCAATAGCAACAACTAATTTTTCTAACCTATCTGCCATCAATACAATATCAGCAGTTTCCAGGGCAACATCACTACCAGCAACACCCATTGCAATACCTACCGAAGCTGTAGCAAGTGCAGGTGCATCATTAATACCATCACCAACCATTGCCACTGTTTTATAGTCTAAGAGCAAACGACGAACTACGGTTACTTTGTCTTCAGGCAACAGTTCTGCATACACTTGTTTTATTCCCAACTGTTGAGCTACGTGTAAAGCAGCGCGTTCATTGTCACCAGTCAGCATAATAATTTCGGCGCCTAATTTTTTCAAACGCTTCACCGTCAACGCTGCTTCACTACGAACCGTGTCAGCAACAGCAATAATTCCAAGTACTTGATTATTCTCTGCTACCCAGACAGTTGTTTTGCCTTCTGACTCAAGACGGGTGCTTTGTTGTATCAAGCTTTCAGGTAAAGCGATAGAATCCGCTTTGATAAAACTTGCTTTACCCACTAACACCTTCGAGTCAACCTCACCACTAATTCCAAAACCTGTATGTGCGACTACGTTTGTTGCAGGTAAGATATTTATTTGATTCAAAGCAGCATATCTGACAATGGCTTGTCCAATGGGATGTTCTGAATAACTTTCAACCGCAGCCGCTATTTTAATTAATTTCTTGCTATTACATCTATCTGAGGGTATAATCTCAATTACATGTGGTTGCCCAGTTGTGAGAGTACCAGTTTTGTCGAAAGCGACTGCTCTGACCTTGCCAATCATTTCTAAATCGGCACCACTTTTAAACAAAATGCCATTGCGGGCGCCCGTCGCAATACCCGATAATAAAGCTGGCATAATTGCAGCCATCAAAGCGCATGGGGAAGCAACCACTAAGAAAATCAGCGCACGGTAAATAGTAGTTTCCCAATCTTGATTTAGAAATAGCGACGGTACAGTCATTAACAGTATTCCGCACAGAATAATAACTTTCGCGTATATGCGCTCGAACCGTTCGATGAATAATTGTGAAGCAGGTTCCTGATTTTGAGCTTGCTCTACTAAACGTATAATACGTTGAATTAAACTACTTTCCGGTGGTTGGTGAACCTCGACAACCAAGGCGCCAGTACCATTAATCGTACCAGCATAAACTTCATCACCCACAGTTTTTTCCGTAGGAAGCGATTCACCTGTGATCGAAGCTTCATTTAAATTACTTGCACCACTTACAATTACACTATCAGTAGGTATAAAAGTTCCTGGCTTGACTAATAACTTATCCCCAACTTGTAACTTACTAATTGCAATATCTTCTTCGTGACCTTGAGAAATCCGAATTGCTGTATCAGGAGTCAAGCGCATTAAACTATCGATAGCGCGGTTAGTACGCTGCATCGCATAACCTTCCAAGGCGCCACTAATCGCAAAAATCAAAATTAGCACTGCACCATCCACAATCAAATGGTACTCACGGCGCCATAAACCTAACGCAGCGGCGCCGAGTGCTGCAACAATCATTAACAGATCAACGTCAAACTCTTTCTCTTCAACAAGCGTCGTTAAACCTTCCTTAGCACTCGAATATCCACCGACCACATAAGCAACACAGCAAAGCAGTAAAGCTAACCCCACCCAACCATATACAAGTCCCAACCAACCTAAAAATAAAAATAAAGCGCAAAAGAATGCTGCAACCGCATCCGGATGTTCAGCAACTAACCGTCTAGTATCAATCACCTTTGAATCACTAGTCATAAAAGTGGTAGAAGCATAATAAAGTTCTCTACTCACTCTAAACCTTGACATTAATGTCAAAGTCAAGCCCCTTACAGAGAAACCCGTAAAAAAGAGCCTAGTCTCTATATAAGAAACTAGGCGCCACTTTTCAACCAATTATTTATTTGACACCTTAGAGATTTAACCAAGGTTAACTTTGACTACCTTGTTTTTCTCGGCTTCTGACTTTGGTAGTGTCAAACTTAAAATACCGTTTGTATATTCTGCTTTGACGGCAGTGTTTTGAATGCGCGCGTGTAGGGGAATTACACGTTGAAACTTACCGTAGTAAAATTCGCTTCTGGTTCTACCGCTTTCAGATGTGTTTTTTGATGTGTTGGTTTCTGCTTTGCGTTCTGCAACTACTTTGACGGCGTTTTCGGTTACTTCAATGTCTACGTCTTTACCTTCAACACCAGGTAATTCTAGTTTGAGGTGCAAAGCTTCCTGCGTTTCATACAGTTCAGCAGCAGGAGTTTTAAATGCTGGCGCTTGTAATTCTTGAAACAATGAATCTAATTGGCTAGTAATTGCGTTCATTTCATTCCAGGGGTTGTTACGTGCTAACATTTCGTATCGCTCCTTGTGGTTGGTATTTATTAATTTGTTCGGTTTAATGTTTTGTATGTCCCTATAGTAATGAAGGTTGGAACGGTTGGAAATACGGCTTTTATCACTAAACTGTTTCTGAAAACCGACCATTGGTAAATACGAAAAATCTGGTACGGTAAACTGGATGCAAGCAATCTAACTACTCTCTAGACAGAGGTAAGAGAGACATATTGTAAAGTCATACCGACTTTGTAGTATCCTGATTACTGGCGCCGTCGTTGAAAGAATATGAATATCTCTATAATTTCTGTAATGATAGTTATTTGTACCACTGCGTGCGGTTAGGCGCCGCTTAATCGCTCTTTTAGAATTAATAAACAAACTTATGTCAGCGAATCAAGATATAAAACAGGTGCTTCCAATCACCAAGCCCAAACAGAATACGGATATCAGCTCGACCACAGAACCTGTAGAAAAGGATTCCGACGATTCTACTGCTGGATTTTTTAAAGCAGTAGGTATCGTTTCGGGTGTAGTAGACTTTGACGAAGAGAAAAAGTTTAGTACTGTGACGATTAGTGGTAATAAATACCCATTACTATACATTCCTAATAAGAGAGGGTTAAGAGCTTTTGAGGCACTTAAGAAGAATGTGCAAAATGGTGGTAATCAGCAGCGATTAATAGTTTACCCAAAAGTGACTCATTTCCCTGGACGGGATAAACCACATCAAATTGGGTTTCAGGTTGTAGGATTTGACTCCGGAAATAATGAAGGGATGTGTCAGGAGTTGAAAGACTTTGAATTTAAGCTGAGTGGGATATGGCAATTTATCCCAGTTTGTCAAGTACCTTGTATTTCTGTTTTCAGAAACTTCTCAGAAGATAGGTTAGAATTCGTTAAACAAGCAGATGTTACTAAGCGGGTAAAATACATGAAAGCGAGCCACATTCCTATATTTTGGAAGGATGCACTCGTTCCCCCATTTAGATTTAATCCAAAAGCACCAAAAGAACAACAAAAGAAATCATACTTTGTTTCTGTAATTGCAAAATTCCTTCCTCAAAAAAATGCATTTGGTTTTCAGTCGCTAGTGGAAATGCCATTAGAAGAACCGCCTAAATTCTTTAAAGCTAGTAAAAAAATGAAAGCTGAAGCGCTACAATTAAAAAAAGCTGAATCTGCACCACAAAGAGAAGGAGATTCCGAAACAAGTTCAGAAACCAATTCAGAAATAAATTCAGAAATAAATTCAGAAAGCAGCAAGTTTACTAAGCCGCAAAAAGAGTCCAATCCGAAAAAAGTTTTAGAAAATAGCAACTTAACTGAAGCCCAAAAAGAATCAAATCCAGAGACAGTTTCAGAGAGTAGCAAGTTTACTAAGCCGCAAAAACGCAGCAAACCTTCCTCATAATTAATTAGTATCTGTTTGTTCAAGGTGTTTGTTTACCTGTTTGTTTAAATTGTAGGGTGCGTAACAGCTACCACAAACCTCAACACAAACGCTCATATTTTCTGCTGTTACGCACCATCAACAATTAAGATATAATTACTTTAAATGCGCGCGCCAAACTTAACAATCAAAGAATTAACACAGCTAGTAGGTGGTGGCATAACTCCACGTATGGTTAGACATTACCACAAACTAGGATTATTACCAGAAGCTTCGAGGTCTGAAAGTAACTACCGCTTATATACAGATAAAGACATTCAACACCTGCGACGAATTGTAGCTCTCAAATCACAAGGGTTTCAACTCGACCACATTCGTAAATTACTACAACCCGGCCGTCAAAAGGCGCCTAATAATGATTTACTCGATAGTTTACAGCAACAATATTGGTCGGTGATGCAGCAGCTAACACGACTGCGACAAACAGCTAGCGCACTCGAAGGATTGTTAGGTAGAGACCATTCATGTTTAAATGTCCAAGCAGAAGCTTTGTTACAATTGCAACAATTAGAAGTAGAAACTAGCGCTTATGCCGAGCAACTCGAACAACTTTGGGACGGTTTGGACGCAGCAACCGATGCTCATCCTGAAGACTTTAACGAATCATTACAGCAACTACTACCATTACCCGCGCGTTCCCAAATAGAAGTTGATTTACTTTCAAAATTGGTAATAGCTTCCGGTGATGTAAGTTTAGTAGACTTTGTGCGCTGGAGTCAAAACGCAATTGCATCCAGTCGCAATGCACTTCAAAATAACTGTGAAATTATTGTGGATGTTCCAGCAGTTTGTGCGGGTATCGATGAAGCTCGTATTGCACATTTGGGCGTAACTGTCAAGACTCTTATTGATGACCCTCATATTACCAGTTTTACAGAAGTTGAACGCGAGTACTGTTCATCAAATAAGTGGCAGGAGAAATTACAGCAAGTTGCTCCAGGATGTATATTACTAGTCGGATATGCACCCTCTGTTTTGATATCAATTTGTAATTTAGTTGAGCATAAGCAAATACAACCAGCTTTGATTATTGGAATGCCAATTGGTTTTAGTCATGCACCTGCCGCAAAACGGCGCCTTATACGTTCTGGTGTTGAGTATATTACAACTTTAGGTATCAATGGCGGTGGGTTACTCGCAGTTGTGGCATTAAATGCGTTAATTGAATCACTAATTGAAAAACCTCACTGCCATTGCTACCTTGAAAATGGCAATAAATAACAAATTTGTACATATTTAACATAAATAGTTGCTGCATTATCGCAAAAAAAAGTAACATCAAAATTCATTCATGAATTTTGAATTTGAGCTTATGGAGTGACACTTGCCTCAAGCAATTATTAAGAGAAAACCCCTCACTACGGAAAAATCGTCTACAAAAAGATATGCGAATTGCTGCAATAGCATTGTCACTTAATGCCACAATTGTTACAAGGAATTCTCAAGATTTTGATCAAAAAAATTATTGAATGCTAGCCCATATGTATTACAGGATTCAAGGTAATATGACCTCTAACGCGCGGAGTGTCATCACCAAGGTATATGCCAGCAAAGCCATGTGCTAATTCATGCACTGTTATTGAAACGATGATTATTGCTATATACGCGAAGAAAAATCCTGGATTGCGAATCGAGAATTATACCCTTAAACTGTTATGGTATAAACCATTAGCAGTAACTCATTAATTAATGCGCTCTCGGCAAGATATTCCAGAAATATTTGCAACTTTCCTACAGTTTGAGACTGATTACTTCAGTGGCTGGGTATGGGATGCTAAGTTGCGTCGCAGTATCCAGAATTGCTTGCTTAAATGCCCTCAAGACAAATCTGAAAATTTTTGGGCTATTTACTGGCATAAATCCTGGTTGACTGAGCCAAACTCCATAAATATGGGGCATTTATCTGCTTACTTACAAGAAAGCTGTTATTGGGCAGCTAAAAGAACGATGCCTCAGTTTGCTAGCGTGCAGTGTAGTTTGTCTGATTGTTTTCAAATTGCAATTGCCTCTGTCCCCAAAATTCTCAAAGCTTGTGACCCTGATTTACAGGCAAGTTTGAAGAGCTATAGTAATACGGCTTTTGGCAATATTATCCGCGATGGCTTACGCCAAAAGCAAGAAATTGATTTTTGCAGTGATTGGGGATTATTACTGAAAACGAGTCGTAAGCGGTTACAAGAAGCTTTAGAAAATGCTGGATTTAATTCCGAAATTATTAAGCGCTATCTTTTAGCCTGGACTTCTTTTGAAGATGGCTATATTCAAAGTAAATCTTCCAAAAATCGCAAGCTACAACGTCCTGACCAAGAGACTTGGGAACTGATAACCCAAATATATAACCGTAATGCGACTCAATTTAACCTATCACAACCTGAATCCAGTGCTAATCTGGAAAAATGGTTACTGTTATGTGCTAAACATGTGCGTACTTATTTATACCCTGTTGTTTCGTCGCTAAACGTCCCTAAACCAGGACAAGGGGAACGGGAATTACAAGATGATTTACCTTCTGGAACTAACGAATCTTTATTAGAGAATCTTATTGAACAAGAAGAAGCAATAACCAAAAAGAATCAACGAACTGAACTTAGTGACCTTTTAATTACGACTTTAAAAAACCTCGATTCTCAATCACAGCAGTTATTAGAATTTTACTACCGTCAAGGCTCGACACAACAGGAGATTGCCAAGCAACTAGAAATGCCGCAATATAAGATTTCTCGTCGTCTATCTAAAGCACGAGAACTATTACTGGTCTCAATTACAAAATGGAGTCAAGAAAAACTGCATATTTCCCCGACTACCAACGTGGTTAAGCACATTAGTGCAGTTTTAGAGGATTGGTTGCAGGATTATTTCCGCAATCTTGACAATCAAACCAATTAGGAGTATAGCCATGTCATTTTCCTGCATATCCCCTACCCAGCTGGGATTAGAAGTTTCAAGAGAGGTGCAAGACTTTTCTTGGCGCCAAAGTCAGTCTTGTACTAGTGCGAACAGTCGTTGGAATACTTTTCTAAATCAAATTTGTTTGGGTACTTTTTTAGCTTGGCTGCAAGCTGAGTACACTCCTGATGCTAGTGTGTGGACTGATCTGGAAGCACACAGCAATATATGGAAAGTCGTAAACGGCACTGCCATAATTATGGATACAAGGCGCCTGATTTTAATTCCAGACAAAAATGTAGAAACTAGGGAATTATCTGTTCCTCAAGAGTGGATTGATATTCCTAATTGGGCAGGAGATTACTATTTAGGAGTGCAAGTTAGTCCAGATGGTGAATGGTTGCGAGTTTGGGGATACGCTACCCACGAACAAATAAAAAATCTAGGTAGCTATAACTCACAAGAACGCACTTACTGCTTAGATGCAAATCTAATGGTAGAGGATATAAGCGTTTTGTGGGTAGTGCAGCAGTTATATCACAAAGAGGTAACACAGGCTCAAATCGCTCCCTTGCCAACATTACCAGATACCCAAGTTGAAAATCTCTGGCGCCGTCTATTAAATCCATCTATTACAAATCCTCGCTTGGAATTACCGTTTGAAATTTGGGGCGCCTTACTAACTCGTCAAGATTGGCAACAACACTTGTACCAAGCACCTAATACTGTTAGCTTACGTGAATTATTTGAAAGCGTTCTTACAAACACTTGGCAAACCATCGAAGCATTATTTAATCAAGAGCCAAATTTTGCTTTTAGCTTTCGACAAGGTAT
>NZ_JBXXZH010000288.1:0-10519 GCF_059640475.1 Calothrix sp. CBUCES-K 9914 | reverse complement strand
TAACTGTGTAACCATGTGGCGCCAGTATTTGTTGCGCGGTTCCTAAATAATCTAGCTCTCTGATAATTATTTATTGTATTGGTTTTTACCTTGAATGACCTACACTACCCATTTTTACCAGTGTAGGTTTACAAAAACATAATCAATAATATATTTGTAAACAATTCTAAAACAATTTCATGCTATACATTTTATACTATAAGTAAAAAGGAAAGAGAGTATGCAAGCTTATAAGCTAAATGCAATAATTGATGAATCAGGAAGTTTAGTTTTTGACGAACCTTTGAATATTGCTCCTGGTAAAGTAGAATTAATTATTTTACAGACTCTTGAAGCTACTTCGAGTTCCAAAGAGAAAGTCGAGAGTCAAAGCATTTGAGGGATTGTTTGAAAACGCTCCGAATGTACCTCCTGATTTTGATCCAGATGAAGCAAGGTGGGAAGCTTTAAAGGAGAAATACAATCTGTGAATCACAAATACTTTGTAGATAATGAGAGTCGGTGCGTAACGCTACAGGTCTTATAACGTTAGTTGAAATTTTTTAGTAGCGTTACGCACCCTACGTTTTTTACTAACATCCTCTAAGAATTTTCTGAACGTCGCACGAATGGTAGCAAGTCTTCTAATATTGTTTCGTGATAGTGTTCTTGAGGGTAGTGACCAACGTTATTAAGTTTGACTAACTCCCCACTTGGTGTAGAAGCAGCAAATGTTTCTGCCATATCTACAGATAACCAAGGGTCTTGTACTCCCCATTGCAATAATACAGGCTGCTTCCATTCTTTAAATCCAGATTCGATTTCTTGCATCGCTTTATCCAGTTGCAAGTTACGAATAGTTGCTAAAAGCGCGCGTCCTGATGAAGAACTTTTTAAATATGGTTTACGATAAATACCTAAATGTTCCTCATCAATAATATAACGGGCGCCTCCTTCTAACGTTCTATCAACTAATAATGGGTCTTGAGTCATCATCTCACCAGCTAAGGGTAAACCTAATTGCTGAATTTTCCAAGGGACTTTCGCAGTTTGAGAAATTGGCGCATTCAGAATTGATATATTCGCAACTTGTTCTGGATGACGTAAAGCGTATTGTAAGCCAACTGAACCTAGAAAACCCTGAACGACTAAAGAAAATCTTTCAAGTTTTAATTCTGTAATAAACTTTTCTAATGCAGTAATAAATGCATCAGGTGTATAGGCAAAGTCGCGTTTTTCTGGTTTAGAAGAAAAGCCATATCCAATCCAATCTGGTGCTATTGCGTGTGTTCCCTGCTGTGCTAATGCTGGTAAAATGTTTCGCCAACTATAACTTTGTGATACTATTCCGTGTAGTAATATTACGGGTAATAAATCACTGCGACCAATTGGTTCAGATTCGCGGTAAAACCATTCTAATGAGTCGATTTTTATCTTTTTTTCTGCTATTGACACGGTTTTTATCTACTGCTTGTATTTTGGTTTTATTGAATAATCATCTCACGAATTGTGACCGCAGTCGCAGGCGCCAACAAAACACCGTTACGATAATGTCCTGTAGCAACAAGGATATTACTATACCCAGGCAGTTTTTCGATAATTGGTGCAGGGCGCCCTTCGGGACGGGGACGTAACCCTGACCATGTGCGGGTAATAGTAGCGTCTTTAAGTTCGGGACAAAAAGATATAGCCTGTTGTTTGACTGACTCTAACAATTCAGCGTCAGGAGGTAAGCTATATCCTTCAGTGTTGGGAAACTCAACAGTGGCGCCTACCCAATAATCTGTAACAGGTACAACAGAGGCGCCACATGGAACAATATGTACATCATTTCCTGTTATAGCTGGCTGAAAATCTGAGTTGCCAAGCGCATGTCCAACGTGAAAATGTATAGCTTGCCCTAACACAGGACGAATGTCTATTTTTTGATTCAATTGCGCTGTTAAAGCAGTTGAACCAAGCCCAGCACATATAATTACTTTGTCTACGGATACTTTACCATCGCTTGTCTCAATATATTGACACACTCCCTCTGAGTTCGTACTTAGAGGACTAAACGCATTAACTTCTACACCAAATTTAAAACTTACACCATTTGCCATTGCCCCATCTACCAAAGCTAATGTCAGGGTTGTTGGGTCGAGTTGACGGTCACATGGAGAGTATACGGCGCCAATGATTTGCTCTAAGTTTATGTGTGGACAAGCAAGATGTAGTTTCGCTGTGTCCCATACTTCTAACTGCCAACCTTGTTTCGCACGAATTGCAGCTAAATCTTCCCATTGTGATCCCCCCTGCCCCCCTTGATAAGGGGGGTTATAATTATGCTTGTCTTGAAGCCCCCCTTGATAAGGGGGGTTGGGGGGATCTTGTTTTGTTAGTAACATTAATATTCCCTGACGGTTAAAAGGAATTTTACGCCCAGAAACAGCTTCTAACTTGGGAACCCATTCTTCATAAGTCTTAATACTCTGTTCTCGCATTCGCCACGCTTTACCCTTGGTCTTGTGGCTAATAATGCCCATTAATACACCTAATGCCGCCCCTGTTGAAGCTTGTGCTGGCGGTTTTGGGTCGAAAACAGTAATTTTTAATCCTGAAACTTGACTCAGTTCGTATGCAAGAGCGGCGCCGACTACGCCACATCCGATAATTGCTATGTGCATGATTAAGATAATAGAGACCAGGGACTAATCCCTAGCCCCTTTATTTAAAATTAACCTGCTTCTTGCGAATTAATCGATGGCGGCATTAAATTCAGGAATTTGTCAATATCTGAATATACCGCTTCATAGTTGCTTGCAGCAGCTAGCTGATTACCAGAAGAAGCCGCTTGGTCAATTTTGACTAAGTGGTCAAACACGTCCCGTGCGACTTTACGCGCAGGTGCCTGTTCTTTGGGTAATAGGTTAGGAACAATATATGTCATGTCCAAACGCGCTTCCGCCATTGGTCCATGTATAAAATTACCCACCTTAATCCAATCTTTATCGACGATTAACTTTCCAAGTTCTAATCTACGGTCGCGTACTGCTTCGACATCAGTTAAATATCCCTGAATCTTTTCCAGTTGCGCTTGCGTATACGTTGGAGGTGGAGTTGCAACGCTAGGTCCACCACAACTCATCAAGAAAGTTGCCAATAATACCAGTATTACAGAAATGATGCTCCGTTGACGCGCCATAAGCAAAGCCGATTTGTTAGCCATATAACAGTTGTAATTTTAGATCGGAGCGGCCTCGTTTACGAGTGTTTATTAGCTTATTACTTTATTCGTGCAGAGTATTATATACCGTAAAGACCTTACATACTATAAAAGTGGCAACTTTTAGCACTTAATATAAAAATTGGGTATAATTGCTCAGTACATACCCAAATTATCTTAAAAAATTTCGTATCATAAGTTTCAAAAAATACAACTATAGAAATAATTATTATCAAATGCTGATTTTAAAGTTGCTTTATCGTAAAAGTATTGATAAGCTTTAACACCAAATAGAGTAAGCCTTCTGGCGGTTTTCTGTCGTCACATCATTAAATCGTAATAAGAGGAGACAAATAGCGTGAACGCAGCAGAAATGGCAACTAGCCTTGAATTCGCTGGTAAGATAGCCACGGTAGTCAATTTGTTCAAACGTGAATTTCCTGACGCAAAATCTGACCTCAAACCTTGGCATAACGACCCCGACACGCGCGAGTTAGTTGACCCTGACTCCATAGATATTGGCTTTCATTTCCCCGGTATCAGTCGGTCATGGCGTGTTCGCAGTTTACTGTTTCAAATTCGCTTACATTTAGACCCCGATTCTAGCTTACGTCGAGTCGTTGGCATTGAAGTTGCAGGTTTTGACCATCGTGGCGAAGCTTGGCACCTCTCAACAGTCGAAAACTGGAAGTTTGTAGGCGCCACCATGCCATCAGAACAAGTAGGAGAACGACTCAAGCAAATTTGCCGCCAAATCTTAGAAATATTTACGTAGGGTGCGATCAGGCCACCAACAATCTTGAACGAAGCGATCGCATCTAATAGCGTCACGCACCTCGCTTTAAAATTTAGGAGTTATTACGGCGCCGAACTTTCACAGCGTAGCAATTTATCCAAAGTCGCAATCAGAGAACGCGAACCAGATTTGCGGATATTATTTTCCATCCCAATATCTATAAGTTCCATACCTAGACGCTTTACATAAGTCTTAAGAACTTCGGTATCATATTTATCTGCCTTCAATGATTCATAGTTATAGCCAAAAGACTTGTTAGCATCCCATTTCAATATCTTCGCTATCGAATTAACTACATACTTCTGCTCTGGACGCGCGGTCTTAATAATTTGGCTTATTGGTTGCTGTAATATTTTTTCGATATCTTTGGAGCTTGCTTTATCTTGCAGCCAAGACTCCGAAGTTGAAATTGGTAAATCCATCGTTTGTTCATCAACTTTAGCAAAAGCATGAGCCTCTGTATAGGAAACTTTATTATCCTTATTGTAATCAGCTGAAGCTACAGGTTGTCCAATTCGATTTCTACCGCTCAATCCAGCAAAGAAACTTGAACTATAATCTTTGTAATCTGCTTCGTTAACAAGTGGTGTACATCCCACCGAAGGCAATGTTTTAATCGTAGCAAAGAAACCACAACGCGCTTGCATTGCCACAGGACGTTTCGGGTCGCCTCCTTCATAGATAAAATTGGCGAAAGAACCAGAAAAACACTGCGCCATCACCACCGCAACTGGTTTATCTTGGGGCATTTTATCAAGCATCGTCGAAAGCTGTTTGACACTCATCGACTGTCGGTTCCAAAGCGTTAATGAATTATTGTTTAAATCTTGTTCGTTTGGAATACCATGTCCTGTAAAGTACATTAGTATCGGTCTATTTGGAGTTTCGCTAGCTTGTTGTAGCCAGCTTTGTAAATTACTGAGAGTAGAGGCGCCTTTGAGGTCTGGAATTGCGGGAACTTTGAATTGCTGTTTACCTGTATCATCGATATAGCGAATCGTAGCCTCACCGTCATTACCATTGGCAAAGTAAACTGATGCGTCTGTTGGGTCATATCCCAACTGCTTAAGCGTTCGCTGGAAGTAAAGAACATTCTTTTCTAAAGCTATTTCATTATGGTCTGGGGCGCCACCCCCTGCTAAAACCAAGAAATTTGGAGCGCTGCTTTTAGCTTTTTTAGGTTGTAATGCTAAGTTCTGCTGCGTTGCACAACCACTAGTTTTTAGATGATGTTTATATTCTTTAGTCAACGCAAAACTAAAAGGATTTTCGAGTATGTATGTAGTCAATATTACTGCAAAAACAGTACTCGAAACAAGCAGGCGATGCATGGGATACCTCATTCTTCTTTCTTATTGTTGGTTTTCCATCTCACTTACTCAAGTTTAGTAATTTTTATTGCAAATTTCATAAGTATTTTTTTAAACTTATATAAAGAAGTGTACTGATATTTACAGGCGCCTGCACTCATCATAACCTTGACAACTTTATAGTAATCTTGTATTATATAGTTTGTGGCGCCAGTATAATGTTTGTTTTGAAAAATAGGGCGCTTTCAAGCAAAAACAAATCAAAAAAGCAAATTAGATTAAACGCAGGAGCAATATCTGCGTAGATTTTAATCCTCACTACCCCCACGCTCAACAGCTACCGTGTACACACAAGTCTCTTTTTCTTCTCTTCCTTCTCTTTCTTCGTGCCCTTTGTGTCTTTGTGGTTCTTTAAATAGATAAACCACAAAGGCACAAAGAACACAAAGAGAGGAAAATAAGGTCTTTATTAAAGATGTGTGTACACGGTAGACGCTCAACAAAGGGGATAAATTATCCTGCATTAAAACTTCTCACCTACCAATACATCCTTTTTAAAGTAAAAACATGGTAAATACAACAGGCGCCACATCGCTGCTGGAGTTGATAAATATTTTGGAGGAACATCGCAACTCCATAATTATCAATCTCAAGCATTTACAAGAAAACTACCAGCGTAAAGGTATTAAGCGTCTCAGAGGGTTATGTGATGAAAATGGAAACTTTCAAGAACCTTGGTTGACAACTCAATACGTGGATATAAGTGAGTATGTTGATTTGTGTTCGTTTAGAATCAATCGTAATACTGCTACGATTAATATGCTTGTGAAACGTGAGAGTAGATTGCAAAAAGTCGAAGACAAAGCACCAGTCATCGAATTAGCGGGTTTATTACTCAATGACCTTTACACCTTCAATAATTATACTGTTGTTAACGATGGTGAAGTTAATATCAAGTCAATCAAAGTCAAAATTAGCAGCAAGAAGACTTTTGATGTATTAAGAGACAAGAATGTAATTATAGCAGAACGATTTGATTTTCGCTCAGAGTATGAAATTCAACTCGATAAGTTACCTTTGGTAGCAATTGATGCAAATTACAATAGTCTTGATGGCTTATTTTATGAACTTGCCCAGATGAAAGTGTTAGTAAGTATTTTTACAGCACACCTCAAAAATATATCAGATGTATATTTACCAGAACAATTAGAGGAACTGCAAAAGCATTATTTGTCAAAAAACCTTTATCTCAACTTTCCAACGACGAGGGATTATAGTGATGTCACAGCGTTAAAAACTTGTACAATTGATACAGATATCAGGTATAAAATTGATATTGGTAGTCGAGACATTCTCAACTTAGGTAAATTAATGAGCGCGAACAAATTCCTTGATAGAATGTATTGCGCTTACGATACTCAAACAGGTCAAGTGTTTCAAAAGGCAATATTTGAAGTGGCATGGGAAGAAAATATTGCCTTCCGACCAAAATCAATATCCGCGCGTATGAAAATAACGGCAGTTGATAACTTGATGAAGTCGATATTTGATGACTTTCTTGGGTTTAAGGACAATGGTATCGTTGCTACAGTACTCGAAAAAGTTGGTGCAGGCGCCGCGACTCGTATATTAGAGGATAAGCGAAAGGGTATTTTGGTAAGTAAGGAAGAAACGGTAACAGCTTTTACAGCAGCAAATACGAAATTAGAGCATCATATGGAAAGGGTTTACCGTGAAAATATTTCACCGCTGATTTTTTACATCGGTTCGACTGGAATTTTACCATCGGGAATTGATGCAAAAGCCAATTCAGCAGAGGAACTGATAAGTAAATATCCAAATTTACAGTTTAGTGAGGATGAAAAAAATGGCACATTCTTTGAAATAGGCGATAGTATTATTGGAGTGCTGAGTGCTGAGTGCTGAGTGCTGAGTAAGGTGTTTTTCAAATCTTTGTTTGTTTTTGAAACTGTGGAGCATTTAATACGCTCCACAGGTGCTGACTGCTGGTTTATGGATGGCGCCAAAGTAAAATTAAATATTTTGTAATTTAGTTTTGTAATTTTCCGTAATTTAGATTTTGAGACTGTATTAGTACAAAACACCTGAATTGAGTGCTGTGATTCGACGTAATTCTACTTATATTAAACTCTAGCGAAGGATAATTATACCTACAAAGTTAATTTCTCTTAATCCTCTTACTTTGCTTTCCTAGGGTTGAAACCCCAGGCTATTGCGGTTCGATATTAAACTGTTCCGAAATTGATACGAGAAACGTAAATATTACTAGTAGCTACTAAAATATGCGCTTGTAATACCCAGGATGCAGAACCATGACAATTACAGCTTCAGGGAGCAAGAAGAGTAATGAAAAATCTTGTGAAGCAATCGCTAATGGTTTTAAAAAATTGGCAGCTTCAATCACGAGTTCGTTCGGACGCTGTTTGTTCATTTAGTAAATTGCAAATGGGACACGATAAACAAGCTGTTCTGGAGTTGATTTCTCGATTAAATGACGAGCATCAGCGTTATGATGCGGTTATCGCGTTAGGAAATTTTGGGAAGACAGCGGAAATTGCTGTCCCTGCTTTAATCGAAGTATTGCAGGATGATTCGGTGTCGCTTCGTGTTAGTGCTATTGAGTCGCTGTGCAAAATTGGTTCAGAAGCTATAACAATTCCTGCATTGATAACTGCTTTACAAGATGCATCACCACAAGTGCGCGCGACTGCTGCGTTTGCGCTTGGCTGTTTTCAAGTTAAAGCAAGAATTGCAGTTGAACCTTTGATTAAGAGTTTGGAAGACTCCGATGAATGGGTACGCGCGAAAGCCGTTGAAGCTTTGAGTCACATTCGTCATCCCTCTTCGACACTTCCTTTAATAACTGCCTTACATGATGACTATCCCGGAGTACGCGCGAAAGCAGCTTTAGCTTTACCCAATGTTGCCGATAAAAGCATTGCTATTCCAGCATTAATTGGTGCCCTACAAGATAAAGACGCGCGAGTACGTGCTGCTGTCGCAGACGGTTTGGGCACGTTAGGTTCAGAAGTTAATCACAACTTGGTGGCGCCAGTTTTAGTTAGCGCTTTGCAAGACGAAGACCTGTATGTTCAAATTAATGCTGCCAAAGCGTTGATCAAAATTGGCTCGTATATTCAAAAAAGTATGAGTGTTTTAATGCTGATGCTTGAAAAAGGAGATGCCAATACTCGCATTAACACAGCTTTAAATTTAGGTATAATTGCTGTACACTTTCAAGATAAGGTTAGCTATTTATCTGCTCAAGAACTAGAACAGATTATATATGACTTTGAAACAGTAAGTTACCTGTTAGAAACAGACAAAAATCTTGATACCGCACAATTCGCGCTCGTTTCAGTCAATAATGCACTATGCTCTTTGAAGAAAGAACGAAGAAGTCGGAATAATTAATAGTTATCTGGGCGCTTGGATGGGCAAATAATTTATTAGGTTAGACGAAAACGTTAAACTAGTGGCAGTCAGTTACTGTGTATCTATATATTGACTTATAAAAACCAGTCAGAATGGGCGGATAAGTACTAAAGTACTTACTACGAGCGGACTTCTTCCACTCAGCACGACTCACTCAGCACTTTTTAAGAGTTTACTGCTATTGGTTGAGATTGCATCATACACATTAAATCTTGAATGCCTTTTTGCAGATATCGCGTAACAGTCATTGGACTTGTGCCAATTTTCTTGGCTGCATCTTTACGCGAAAGCTCTTTTAAGAACACTAGTTCTACTGCCATGCGGGGTTTCTCTTCAAGCTGTGTAATAGCTCCTTGCAACTGCTGACGCTCTTCTTCTTCTTGCTGTGCAGAAGTGGAACGTGGACAAGGTAGTGCTTCACCTAAAGTAATTTGGCAGTCTACATAATGTACAACGGTGGCATCCAAACTTAATGGCATACGATTTTGAGCAGCAAGTTTTGTTTCTTGCCATTCGTGTAATGGTACATCAAGTATGTCAGCAATTTCTGAGTCTTTTGGTGGGCGCCCTAAAGATTCAGCTAGTTCTTTGCGAACTTTTTGTCCTTCGTTGTACAATTCCTGCCAGCGACGAGGTATTTTGAGTAAGGTACTACGGTCACGTAAGAAGTGCAGCATTTCTCCGCGAATATAAGGTACAGCAAATGAGCTAAAAGCATAACCTTGGCTGGGATCAAAGCGTTCGATAGCACGAATTAGACCGAAATAGCCAATTTGTTCCAAATCTTCATAAGGTTCGTTGCATTGATGGCTAAATTTGTGCGCCATTTTACGAACTAAACCAGTGTGTAGCTGAACTAATTCATTACGAAGTTTTATAGAGGGATTTTGGTGATAAGAGAGCAATAACTCCATGCTATCAGAAGGCATTGTGGTGCGATTTCCGCTTTCACTATTGCCGTACCGTATATACGACTGATTGGCTACCATAAATATATCCTTTTAATTTAACCCCGATATTGATTTATCGGAGTTGCGTAATTTTTCATCAAAGCTGTAATTTATTTTCCTTACTGATGCTTTTAGACACCATTCGTTGTTCTACTGAACTTACAGAAGGGGTTTGACCCACGGTCAGTATTTATACGGTTCACTTTTCCGAGATATTCTGTTCTAAGTAAATATTAAGAGTAGGCTATGAAGGTAAAAATATAAGGTGTAACTAGGCAAAATCGCTTATTTACTGGATGTTGTAGCGTTTTATTACATGTCTTGCCGACCACATTTCATTCTGCTTATTCTTGTTGTACCCAAAATGCAGGCACAATTTTACAATCTGAAAAAAATTTATGTGACTTTCAAAAAAACCCAGCTTACAGCTCAGAATCCGGAACTCATAAAATTCTAACCTACAGCAGCACATTATTGACCCGTGTAATGTGACATAACACACTAGTCTTATAGTTTTTTACTCGGATACCACAATTTTGTAAAAATATTACCGATGGTATTATACACTACAAATAGTTCTACGTTCATAATAATTTCTGCGGTTGAGATAACACAACCACAGCAATGGGTAAATGATTTATGGCGAATGTATTACTATTGGGCAGAAAAGCACGGTTATAAAGTTGATGTGCTTGAAGTCAGTACAGATGACCATGCTCCTGGCGCCCACGGTAAGTTAAATTATTTGACTATAGAGGTAATATCATGTCCGGTTGATTACCCATAATTCCCGATAATGTAGAGACCGTATTAATTCGGTCTC
>NZ_JBXXZH010000287.1:0-10621 GCF_059640475.1 Calothrix sp. CBUCES-K 9914 | reverse complement strand
ACAACCTCAACCACAACCTCAACCACAACCTCAGCCTCAGCCTCAGCCTCAACCACAACCTCAACCTCAACCACAACCTCAACCACAACCTCAGCCACAACCTGACACACCACCTAACCCGTGTGAAAACAACCCTTGTGGCTCATCAATAAACAAAAAACTTGATGACGCTAAAAAGGAAAATGATAAAAATACTATTGAATGGTTAGACGTTAAAGTTCCTGTTGTAATTTGCACACCTGACGACGAAAAGCCATTTAAGAGAGAAGAAAAAACCATTCAGGTTATCAAAACCTCCAAAGGTTCAGAATCTGCAAAAGTTACTTTAATGTTTGAAGAACTAGCTAGCATCAAAGAACATCTTTGTAGTAAAGAAGATATTGACCCTAATATTGTAATTCCGGAATGGTGGCAAGTTCGGTCATTCCAAAGACCCCAACTTGTTATTCAGTATGCTGAAGCTTTAAAAGATAATAAAATAGGTCGTAGTCGCTGGACTATTACTATCCCTCACTATTGCAAGCCGAAAGACTATAAACCTAACTTTCCTAAGTACGAAAAAGGTGATTGGGAGGGCATACAAGTGTTAAATGATAATTCCAAAATAATTATCAACGCTAAGACTGAAGCTGAATGCAAGCGTGTACTCGATGCACTCAAAGCTTATGTTGACCCCAAATACCTAAAAGGTATTAAACCGCCAAAAACAGGTAGACGACCTGATACTTATAGAAAAGTTGATGTTACACCTGTTCGCTGCCACTTTTTTAAAACTGGGCAACAAAATACTGTTCCTGATTGGAGCTTGAAACTTAGAGAAAAGCCGAAAAAGCCCAAATGATAAACATTAATCCTGTATTACACAAAGTATTTTATATAGATAAAAGGTTAGCGATTAAACTGAAAGACTTTGCAGCTATTATTCATATATCAGATACTTACTTACTGCAAATTATTAAAAAGCTAATTAAAAAGAAGATTAAGTTCGCTTACAAGTGGAAGCGTAACTGGTACGTCTTTTTACCAAGTCAACCAATACCAAATACAGTCAATAGCGCTTCTAGTCCAAATAGCAATCCACCAATTGAAAAACAAATTAATCTACCATCAGGTCAAGTTATAGATATTAACTGGCAAAAAGTCATAGACAATAGTCCACCGCTCGTAATTACAGCGTTGATCAATTTTAGATTCAATTTTCTGGTACGCGGTCAAGAGGTATTTCTGGTTGGGTTACAAACTGAACCACTTTCTTCGACCTTAAGCCCAAAGAATTTAACTCTGCTCAAACCCTTATCACAAGGGACTTTCAGAGCTACAACTGAGTATACGTATGGTTATCGTATTAAATACGACAAAAATAAAATGAGTATTTTCAATCCAGGGGCTAATGGAACCCTTAATTCCACCCAATATCCAGCAGCGTTTTTTGAAGTGTGCCGCGCGCTTGATGCTGCAGAAAACTTGCGTAATGGCGCCAACCCAGGTTTACCGCCACGAAGAAACCTATCTACTACTGTTAGCTTCGACACAGGAACAATTGCTGTAGCTGCAACAATTCCAATTACCGTAGCGATTCAAGCGAATGGTTCAATCGACGTTAAAGCTAGCGATTATTTGGGTGCAACTTACTCTGCTTTTGTTAATGGCGGTGGAGATTTAAAATCTGACACTTTACCAGAAGCAATGTTAGAAATAGCGAGTATGTTAGCCGCTGCCGAAAAAGCGGTAACTCCTGCAGATGCCCAACCTAACAACGTACAAATTCAGTTTGATATAGAAACTGGTACTGCTACCATCTCAGCTAACTTACCCTTCACCACTGCAGCCGCTACTAATGGTGATGTAACAATACACGCTATTGATTATCTCTAACGCCCGGTTAGTAACCGAATAAAGTAAATAAAGAGGTAAGAACATGCCAAAAGGAGTCAAGTTAGGCCCGCGCGTTACAGTCCAATTTGCAGCCGCGTCTAAGGGTGGTAAGGACAAATCAGCAAAAGGAGCATCGTATATTTACATGCTCAAGTCCACAGCTGAATTTTACGGTTTTAAATCTGTGCCATCTGCTGCTGTTAAGACCAAAAAAGGTAAAACTATTGCTGTTAGAGGTTGCGTAGGTAGCGGTAGCATCAAAGTACCAGCTGGTGAAAAGAATGGAAAAACTAGTTATAAAAGCATTCCTGTACCAGCTGGCGCGACTATTGGTGACATTCAAAAGTTTTTAAAAACAGCTACAAAAAGCAAGCCAACTTCGTTTGCTAGTGTGGATGGTAGAAGCTACCCCATTGTCACGACAAAATGATAGAGACACATCTCGTCTTTAAAAACGAGTACAGATTTGATTTAAAAAAAATTACTTCTGTACTCATTCCTTACCTGTTTGAAGAAACAGTAACAACTTTAATTATCAAAGTTGATGCTACTGCTTCTAAAAACTATCGCAGTGTTGGTAGGGTAGACCAAATAGCAATTGATTACCCGAATAGATTAGTTGCTTCTTCTCAAGTAGTTAGATTCGGTAATCAATCGCTGTACTTTCCCCAAAGCGGAAGATTTCAGCTAGAGTTTTACCCTAATTACTATCTAGGTAAAACTCGTGTAACGCTTCACAAAGTCATGCAGCCTTTACCAAATGTCGAATCAACGCTAATACGCATTGAAGACAAAATCGACAACATCTTAGAGTCTGGTTAACAATATGTGGCAAGATATAAGCACTTTAACTTTGGATGTTACTGGTAAATGGTTTTTTACTGAAGTCATCAATCAAGACTTTTCATTGATACAGTTGCAGCATGACTTAACCAACGCTCAGGATGTGGAGCAAATAAGACCTGGTGCTTTTATTGCTTTATTCTACGGCGAAAACATTTATAACCCTAAAACTTTCGTTTATCGAGAGATTGGTGAAATTATAAATTTTTCAAACCTGCCCATAGAACAAAAACCAAGAATAGGTATCAAGCGATTAGACGACTTGAATTTAATTTGGAATGTGGAGATAAAAATTATGCCAATTTATGATGCAACATCGAATAATGCTTTGATTTCCACAAAAAAAGAGAAGCTAGAAGCAAACGTAATTCAAAAAGTATTTAAACAGGAAGTAGATAATTTTACTTCAATCAACGAAACTAGAAGGGGATTGTCTATTTTTAATAGTTCGTATACTGCCACCGTTACTATTGGCTTATCTGCTAGCGAATCAGACGGTATTTTAGGGCTTGATGGTGTGTTAGCGGTAATCCCACCCAGAAAAATTTATGAACTACCTACTATTGGCGACGGTAGTTGTTATAGCGGTGTTGTTTATGGAAAATCTGATGTGGCAGACACCGAGAATTATTTAGAACTAACTGAATTTGTAGCGGCATTAGAATGAACTTAAGATTAACGAGTATTGCCGCCGCTACTGCAATTGCAACAGCTAGCGTGCAGCTATTTTATAGCTTTGCATCGGGTAGTTATTCGGTAGGTAGCCGCGTTGAACAAATCCAAGGTGATTTAAGGTTGCTTAGAAATGAAGTCCAAAATCAAAGCAAGCTCAATCAGGCACAAAATCAAATCTATGAGTTTCGCCTCAACCAACTTGAGACTCAAGGGCAACTTGAAAAGAATCATGGTAACATGCGCCGCGAATAGTACGCTTAACCTATCTCTGATAAACTCTTTGGGGATTCCTTACAGCGAAGAAACGAACAAGTACGACTCAATTCGAGGATTCATTCATCAATTTACGTACAGCTTACTTGCGTACATTTGTTTGCATGTGCTATTAAAGCGTCAAAAAATGCTGTTCGTTCCGATACTGCGACTACATCTACATAATAAACAGGATGAGGCGCCGACGGAGAAGTTCCTCGTGTCGTTGTCAAATGTACTCTCGCATCTACTCAACGAAGACCATCGTTCTAATTCACAGGGAGTAGATATTCGTGATTTACAGGGTAAAGGTAAATATAAAATACCGAATGTAATGAGTTCGCTGTATTCGATACTTCCCAAAAAGTTTACTTTTGCCAATACCGACTATACACCACAGTTAGATAAACTGGCAATTATTGTCGTTTCGAGTCGGGAGAGTGATAGAAAGTGGGGTGCAAAGGATAAGATATCAAATTTGATGGGGGAGATAATTGGGTTACGACTGATAAACAACTCGGTACGAGTTCAGTTACTGACAACATTCTCCGATAACTACGACAACCAACAGTTATTTACACACCCTGCTGTTATCGTTGAAAACGTTGCCAAACTGTATAAAATGGGATTTCGACATTTTGCTTATATTGCCAAAGCTCCTTATACGAGTACTTTGCATATGACGCAGACTGAAGAAGACGATGGTTTGTTCTTCATGTCGAAGGATGTGATTAGGTCTTTGAAAGCAGAACACGAGGACATTAAGATTTATCCGATGTTCTTCGATAAGTACTATGCCATCAAACCAGGAGATAAAATCCAAACGAGTTCGCTATATGTACAGGATACATTAGAACTGACGAATTTAGTTGAAGACAGCAGTAAAAAGTCGGTGGTTTTCTTCAACCTGTTCAATGGTGTCAATGTTCCAGGCACCGAAAAGTATTACAATGGCGTAATTTCCTATGCGACGCTGTTGAATATCTATAAAGGGATACTCGATGATGAGGATATTCGCACTGGTCTGATGTACGAGGGGTCATTGAAAAACGATATTTTACAATACTTAACTTTGTTTCACTTCTCACGCTATCAAAAAGCGAAGGAAATTCACCTCAAGCTTGACCCATACGATAATTTGATTGGTGATAACTCTGTTGGAAAGTTGGCAACGTTTTTTCACATGCAGGGTAAAACGGAATTTAACTCTCTTGCGTTTCTAACATTGGTAAGAAAAGTATTGAATGTGTAGGGTGTGTGAAGGCTATAATAATCTTTCAACGGAGCGCAAAATCTTGTAGCCTTAACGCACCATATCTTCACGCACCATCCATCATTTCCATTATACTTATAACAGCTATAGTAAATAGTGGTATCCTAGAGAGAACTCGAACTGTATATCAAGCAGTTTGAGTGCTATATGTATAATGCAGAACGAAAAATCATTTTTTAATCTACCTGTTAACGCAGGATGCAATAGCGAGCAGCTAGTTAATGAGCAAACAAGCGAACGTAGCTATCGAACGGTTTTAGTTATCGATGATTGCCTTGAAGATAGAGAAACTTATCGACGTTATTTACTCAAAAATACAGAATATAATTATATAATAGTTGATGCAAAGTTGGGAAAACAAGGACTGGAACTTTTTGGGCGCCACAACCCAGATTTGGTGTTGCTCGATTATTTGCTGCCTGATATGGATGGGCTGGAATTGTTCAAGCAATTAAAAAAGCTGCATAATATTTTTGACACACCTGTAATTATTTTGACAGGGCAAGGGAATGAAGAAGTTGCCGTACAAGCGATGAAGTTAGGCGCCTCTGATTATTTAATCAAGGGGGAGATATCCTTTGATAAACTGCGGTTAGCTGTTAATAATGCGGTTGAAAAAGCACAGTTACAGAGGCGCCTTCGACAAAGTGAAACTAGATTAAGATTAGCTTTGGATGCAGTTCATATGGGTACTTGGGAGTGGAATCTTCAAACGAATGCGATGATTTTCTCCGAGTATGTAAGACCAATATTAGGGTTGAGTGCGAGCGAATTACTGCCAGATAATTATAACATATTTTTAAATATTGTACATCCTGCTGACCGTGAGCGGTTGAATAATGCAACAAATAAAGCCATTGCATCTGGAGAAAAACAAGATGTTGAATTTCGGGTTGTTTGGAAAGATGGTACTGAGCGATGGTTAGAAATATTAGGAAAATTATATACGCATCAGAATGGCGAACCACGTAGTTTAATCGGGACAGTGCTTGATGTTACCGAATCTAAACAGGCTGAATTAGCACAGCGTTTAGTTGAGGAGCGCGAGCGGATTGTGACGCAAATTGCTGCTTCTATTCGTCAATCGCTTAACTTGGATGTAATTTTTGACACTACAGTTCAAGAAGTGCGGCAATTTTTGCAAGCCGACCGTGTATTGATTCTTCGTTTAATGCCAAATGGTAATGGTAATGTTGTAACTCAGTCAATAGGAAGTGAGTGGGCGCCGATATCAACAACAATTTTTAACCCCTGTTTTAGTGAAAGCGACATTGAAGCTTATAGCCAAGGATTAGTTACTGCTAAAACTGATATTAATGCTGATGAAAACTTGTGTCATGTGGAATTATTTAGTCAGTTCCAAGTACGGGCTAATTTAGTAGTCCCAATTTTACAGGGCAAAAATTTATGGGGATTATTAATTGCCCATCACTGTTCGGAACCAAGAGAATGGCAGCAAGTTGAAATTGATTTGCTTACACAACTGACAACCCAGGTAGGAATTGCAATTCAACAGGGAGAACTGCTAGAAAGCGAGAAAGCAGCGCGCGAGTTAGCAGAAAAAGCTAATCGTATCAAAGATGAATTTTTGGCAGTACTTTCTCACGAATTGCGCTCACCCCTAAATCCAATTTTAGGCTGGGCAAACTTACTTCAAAATGGTAAGCTCGACTCTCAAAGAATAGTCCATGCGGCAACAATTATTGAGCGCAATGTTCATTTACAAGTCGGTTTAATTGACGATTTGCTTGATGTATCGCGAATCTTACGTGGTAAGCTTGTTCTCAACTCGGCGCCTGTACACTTGGAGTCAATTATTATCTCAGCTTTAGAGGCAGTACAATTATCAGCAAAAGTTAAAGCTATTCAGATTAATACAATTTTAGAACCAAATATTAAACCAGTATTGGGCGATAGCGTGCGTTTGCACCAAGTCGTTTGGAACCTACTTTCTAACGCTGTGAAATTTACGCCGCAATCTGGATGTATTACAGTGCGGCTTGAAGAAATAAATGGAATGGCGCAAATTACTGTGAGCGATACAGGTAAAGGAATTAAACAAGAATTTTTACCTTATATATTTGATTATTTTCGTCAAGAAGATAGCAGCACCACTAGAAATTTTGGTGGGTTAGGGTTGGGATTAGCAATTGCTCGACACTTAATCGAATTAAATGGTGGAACGATATGTGCAGAAAGTGCTGGTATTGGGCAGGGTGCAACTTTTACTATTTGTTTGCCGTTAATGGCAAGTACAGAGAACGATGTACATGGTAACGAAATCAAAAATAATTCTTCTTCTTTAAATGGCATCAGTATTTTAGTTGTTGATGATGAAATTGATTCGCTTGATTTTATCACTTTTGTTTTGGAAAATGCAGGTGCGACGGTTGCCGCTGTTTCATCATCCATGCAAGCACTTGAAATTCTCGTGCGGTTTCAACCTGATATATTAATTAGCGATATTGGAATGCCTAAAATGAATGGTTATATGTTGGTTCATGCGATTCGAGAACAAGGAATAACAATACCAGCAATTGCTTTAACAGCTTATGCTGGGGAGTTTGATAAAGAGCAAGCTCTCGCTTCTGGGTTTCAAAAACATCTTCCTAAACCCATTGAAATTGATACTTTAATTCAAGCAATTGCAAATCTCGTAGGTTAGGCATCCCGCCTGACCCATGTAAAATTTAGCACAGGCGGAATATATTAAAATGCACAGGCGGGACGCCTATGCTACGACAAATTAATTAAAAGGTAGCATTGTGAGTTCAAACCAGTAGTTCAACAATCCCTGGACACTTTGCTTTAATAAACTAATGTCCATAGGTTTGATAATATAGCTGTTTACTCCTTGTTGGTAGCAAGTTTCAATATCTTTGGGGTTGCTAGATGTGGTAAAAACAACTACCGGAACGGTTTTTAAATTGTCATCCTGCTTAATTTGCCGTAACACTTCTCTCCCATCCGTTCCTGGTAAGTTAAGGTCTAGCAGTATCACTCCCGGACGTGGGGAACTTTTAGGGTCGGTATAACGGTTCCGACGGTAGAGAAACGCTAGCGCTTGATCACCGTTAGTGCAACGATAGACTGGGATAATAGACGCATACTGGCTTAGATAGCGTTGAAATGCTTCAAAGTCCTCATTGCTATCTTCAATTATTAGCAAAGGTGGCAGTGGCACGGTTATAGGCATAATAAATAATATATCATCATTTTACTGGGGCACCACCGATAAAGTGAAGTAAAAAGTACTGCCCTCATCTACCGTGGATTCTATCCAAATTTTTCCCCCGTGTCGCTCGACAATTTTTTGAACTATCGTTAAACCTGCTCCTGTACCACCTCCATATTCATCTTGTGCATGAAGCCGCTTGAATATCTGAAACACCCGTTCTAAATGTTGTTCGGGAATGCCAATACCGTTATCGCGGACGTAGAAGGTGTAATAAATGGGGTTTTCTGGTTCGATAAAGCCAATTTCAACCCATTTCTCGGTTTTATCGTTGTATTTAATAGCGTTGCTAATTAGATTGGTGAATACTTCGTTGACTTGGGTACGGTCGCAGCTAATAGTCGGCAAAGGTCGAGGCAAGCGAAACTCAATAAGTTGTTGCGGTTGGCTAATTTTCAAGGTGTCAATTGCCTGTTGTACTATTTCATTTAAGTCTGTAGGTTCGTGGGAAAGTTCGGCACGTCCTAACCGGGAATAATGTAGCAGTGAGTTGATTAAGTCTTCCATGCGCTGCGTTAGACGCACGAGGGTTTTTAGCTTGGCAATACCATCCGCGCGTAACACATCGCCATAATCTTCCATCAAAAAATTAGAGTAATTATGAATACCGCGCAACGGTTCTTTCAGGTCATGGGAAGCAAAGTAAGCAAAAGAGTCTAGTTCTGTGTTGCTGCGCTCCAATTCTAAATTGACCTTTGCCATTTCGTCTGCCTGACTTAAAATAATACCAACGATTAAGCTACGTAGTTCGGTGGCAATTTCAATCTCACAAGGTTTCCAAGCTAACGAGCGACCTTGTACCGTTTCTTGCCAAAGTTCAAAAGATTTACGTGGAGACAGACGTATATCACCATCGGTTGTAATTTCTACAGGTTTATTAGGGTTGCCGCCCCACTTGACAGTTTGTATCACTTCTGGACGAAACCAAATGATGTAATTTTGGCTAACTTTAGAAATTTCTAATGCTAATAATCCACTGGCAACCACTTTAAATGTTTGTGCTTTTGGATAAACTTCAAACAATGACCGCGTATGAAACAGGTTGTTGTTAATCTGAGTTTTAATCCAGTCTCGTAGAGCAGGTATTTCAGCTTCTGGTGGTGTATTACCAACACACACAATTTGTTCACCAGCACAAACTGCTGCTCCCGTGGCGCCTACAAGTTCAAGTAGATTTGAGTTTAGTTGAATTAACCCATTTAAAAAGCTTTTTGACTGAGATAGCGATTCTACAAACTTACTAGAAAGTGCTTTCAATGAGATTTTATAGTCTAAATCTTCATAGTCTTGCTTGGTTGCGAGTTCGACTGACGTTACCTGTGCCACAAACTCACAAATTGTTCGTATACTGTAGGGTACATAGCGAGGTGTTGAGTGATGACAGGCAATTAACCCCCATAATTTTTGGTCTTGTACGAGTGAAATGGACATTGAGGCGCCTACGCCCATATTTTTCATATATTCTATGTGTAGGGGAGATACACTTCGCAGTACAGATAAACTTAAATCTGTAGGAGAATTATCTAAAGGATTTAGCGGTGGTATTAACGTAGCTGGTTGATAGTCAGAGTCAGGAATTAAGCGTAACCAATTAAGAGTATAAAGCTGTCGAGCTTGTATGGGAATATCAGTAGCAGGATAGTGCAAATCAAGATAAGGAGTCAACGTATCTATCCGGTCTTCTGCAATGACCCTTCCCGCTCCCTCCACATCTAATTGATACACCATAACGCGCTCAAAACCCGTGATTTTTCGGACTTCTTTAGCCACAATATCGCACATCTCAAATAAACTTGGCGCCTTTTGAATCTTAGTTATAACACCCTTAACTCGCTTATAAAACTCTAAAAAGTCTGCTCTCTGGTTCTTATCTTTGACCTCTAACTCCAAAATAATCGTATTATTACAACGATGAACAATACCATCAAAGCGGAGTAATTTATTTTCGTGTTTAATAAAAATATTTAAGGGATTTACATGCTCAAAGTCTTCGTTTAAGCACTGTTGAATAGCATTAATATGCTTAGAAGCAAGTAAAGTTAATAAAGGTTTACCTAATAAATCTTGAGGATATCGACCTAGTAATTCAAACGTGTTACTACTGACCTGAACAATGTTTAATTCCGGTTCCTGCAAAACCAACAGCACCCCGTGAGGTTGAATTAAACCTGGAATATGAATCGGTTCTCGGTAACAGTTGGTTAAATCTACAGCTTGATTTGTCATACATTGTTTGCAGAATTGCCTGAGCAAACAATTATGCTATCAAAAATTGCTGAAAATTTATAACACCTATTTAAGGTAAGATGAGCGTGTTGGCGCCTCTATCTTTGGTATTAGAGTATCAAATAAAACATAATCTTGAAAACCTCTCCCCCTCTCCTCTTATTGCACCCACACCCTATAAGGATACTGCTGGCGAATGATAGGTTTGACCCCTCAGTATCACGATTTTGCGTCATTTCCGG
>NZ_JBXXZH010000286.1:0-10798 GCF_059640475.1 Calothrix sp. CBUCES-K 9914 | reverse complement strand
CACGCGGCGCCTTGTGTCACTGGATAGATGTTCAAGGTGGTAAAATTAAGAACTACCAAATTATTACACCTGGTAACTGGAACATTGGACCGCGCGATAGTCAAGGAATGCGTGGTCCAATTGAAGAAGCGTTGATTGGTACTCCAGTTCAAGACCCTACTGACCCTATTGAAGTGGGACATGTCGCGCGTTCTTTTGACTCGTGTCTCGTTTGTACGGTTCATGCTCATGATGCTAAAACTGGTGAAGAATTAGCACGTTTTAGAACTGCATAACAATTTAGTTGTGTTGTCGCACAGGCATCCCTGCCTGTGCAATAACATATTTTTTACCACAGAGACCACGAGAGTTTAGTTTAAATATATACTCATAATAAAAATAAAAATCCGACTTTCGCTCAATATAAGTACTGAATTTAAGTAATTTAGCAATTAAATTATACTAATATAATATTCCTAAACCAGTTGTAAAATCTCCACATTGTAGAGACGCGATTTAATCGCCTCTCTACGACGATATAATTTTTACGATCTGTATACTCTGTGTCTTTATAGTAAATATTATCACATGACTGCACAGGTCGGGATACCTGTGCTACAACCAATCAAAGTACCCCTTGACAAATAAAATGATTTATACAGGTTTGCAAAAAATACAGAAAATGAAATTTGAATAGTTAAAAATGGATTTTGATATTGGGGCGGTTGCATCTGTAAAACAAAAAAGCCATTTAAACCACAATAATAAAGGAATGCTTGTGTCTAAATTAGAATTACATCCTTATCTTCCTCGCCTGTCGGATGAAGCACTTAAAGAATTTACTGAGTGGTGTGTGCTGGAACAAGCAAAGGAAGCTGGTTTTGAATTGGTAACTGACAATAGTAGATTACTTAACCTTGAACCACCATATTATATAGAGGAACTTGTAGACCAGTTTATACAAGCAACAAGAAATACTATTGAAGGAGGTATGGCTGCCCTAGCAGCAGGTAAGCAAGCAGATAGTCATGGACTACAAGGAATAGCAATTGTAGTTGATTTTATTTCGCTTTACATTAAATACTTAGTTCCCAAAGGACCAAAAAATCTTCTTACAGCCGATGAAAAACTAGCCCAAGCTGAACAAGAACAGTTCGATAAACTAGGCGAAATCGCTAAAAAATATAACGTTGATTTGAATACGTAAACGATGATGCATTACCTTAGTTAGTACATACAAATTACTTTGTTTGCTGTTTAAGTAGCATACAAAACACCCAACCTCGTGATACCATTCCCTGACAATCATTGGGGAATGGGCGACAATGGCTACAGTATGGTTAATTCGACATGGAGAAAGCGAAGCTAATTCGGGACTACCTACTGATGAACAGGTAAATATTAAGCTAACTGAGAAAGGGCACCAGCAAGCAAAACAAATTGCTGTATCATTTTCTCAGCAACCGGAGTTAATCGTCACTTCTCCATTCCTGCGAACTAAGCAAACGGCTCAACCCACTATCGAACGATTTCCTTCGACTCCACATACCGAGTGGCAAGTTCAGGAATTTAATTATTTGGCAACCGCGCGTCGTAAAAACACAACCCTTGCTGAACGAATTCCAATGGCTGAGGAATACTGGCAGCGTTGTGACCCTTTTTATATAGATGGGGAAGGCGCCGAATCATTTGCAGAAATGGTAAGTCGAGTAAATAACTTGGAAAGGCAAATTCTAAATCTTGATCAAGGATTTGTCGCTGTATTCACTCACGGAATGTTCATGCGAGCATTTTTATGGTCACTTTTGTTCAAAAGTTTTGAAGCGAGTGTTGAGAGTATGCAGCAAGTTAAGGTTTTACTCGATTTATTTAAAATTCCCAACGGCGCCATTTTAAAATTACATAGCCATAATCAAGAAATATGGCTAAGTGGGATACATACTTCACATTTAGTAGATTTAACTGCTCTAAGTAATGTTGATTAAATTACTGTCCTATGCTTGTAATAATCGGTTGCGGAAATTTTAACCGCAGTGATGATGCTGTTGGTGTTATAATTGCTCAACGTTTGCAGCACTATTTAGAGCAAAACCCCAATTCTAACGTGCGTGTATATGATTGTGGTACAGGTGGAATTGAGGTTATGTTTCTTGCTCGTGGTTGTACAAAGTTGATAATCATTGATGCAAGTTCAACTGGTTCCCAACCTGGCGCCGTATATAAAGTTCCCGGAGAAGAATTAGAGACACTACCAGCTCGTAGCTATAGCTTGCATGATTTTCGTTGGGATAATGCTATTGCCTCTGGGCGCCAAATTTTTCAATCGAGTTTTCCAACAGATGTAACAGTCTACTTAATCGAAGCAGCAAATCTAAATTTTGGGTGGGTGTTAAGTCCTGCCGTCCAAAGTGCAGCAAATATTGTGTTTGAGGAGATAGTTAATAGTTTATGTGAATAAAATATTCAGGATATTTAGTTAGGATATTTAGTTAGAAGACTTAGGCGCCTTCTTTATATTCTCTGTAAACTCCTAATTCATCAACACGCATTTCAAAAGGTAATCCTTGTCCTTCAGGTGGACAAACACGAATTTTTGCACTACTTACAACCTGCTTAAGTAATTTAGCCATAGGTACCATTTTTCGCAGTATTTGCCAATTAGTAATTTGGTCAGGACATTCAATTACTAAAGTTAAAACACCAGAAATTGTAGCTACATACCATCGACATGCTGACAGCAAATCTAAGATACTACGGTCACAACCGTTATAAAAATATTTACCTATTGAATGTTCAAGCTGTTGACGTAGGATAATGTCTGCTGATGTGAGTTGAACTGGATGCGAATCGTCTTGGTTAAAAAAGTTTCTTGCCATATCTTTCGTCTTGATGATTGGTGTTAGTTTTCAACTTATTTCTCTAACTAAAATTATTATATTTTCAGTGAATTGAACCGAGTTTTAACCACCTGGCAGCATGAAGTAGAATTCTATTCCTTTATAGCAGCGATGGTTTAGTACATTTTGTCCAACATAATCAATTCAATCAACAAAAATATATTTCTTACTTTAGGTAGATTGTCCTATTTTAGGAATTGTCTTTAAATAGTGGTAGGTTGTGTTGATGCACCTGAACATATAATAAATCCAATAATAGATATAAATCTAAAAAAAAAAGAGTCTAAATATACTATATATAGGTAATAAATAATTCCACCAAAGTTAATAGACGAATTTATATACAAGTACTAGATATATATTCGCAACTACTATTGAGACTTATTGACATCTGCACCCGTATTAATTTATTCTTTGACAACGGTATCAGCACCTTCTAAACATTGCTTCAATCAACACCACATGACTATTATCACTTGGCTTGTTTAAGCTGAGATTATCAAAATCTTTAATTATTAACCGTTGTTTCGTTGTTTCGCTTAATTTGCCCTAAATATCTTTATTTTATTTCTTTGCATTCGTACAATATGATACAATCAAGGTATTATTCGACACTTAAGCTTACAGTTATAGAGGCGCTTTAAGTAAAGCGTCTCTATATTACTCGAATAGACAGTGCATTATTTCAAATACCCGATGGAAGAAATACTCCAGTCGGATACCTTGAAAGAAAAGATTAATTAAACAGTTTGTTCAACTGGTGAACTGGTAGTAAACGTGCTTTCGTTTTGGTCAGCAAATAGTTCTCGTGCAGTTTTTTCTGGTTTAGGCGCCCCATAGTAACCAGCTTCAGATTCAAGTTCATCAACTAAGTCCCAAGCTTCGATGGCTCTTTTAGAGTTGGCGCCGTAGTTTGCAGAAATTGAGCGCGCGTCACTAACTGCTTTGTGAAGTTCTTTTTGTAAGAACATTAGTTTTGGTTTTTCGACGAAATTGCCTTTGGTAAGAATATCAGTGACGGAGATAATACCAAGAAGCTCACCTTGGATAACAGGAGCGCGTCGTATTCCTGTGTTTGCAAACAATCTTGCAACATACTCAAGGTCAAGGTCAGGATTGACGATGACACAAGGTTTGGTCATGATGTCGTAAATATGAGTTCTTTGAGGGTCTTTGCCATAGGCAACAAGTTTATATGCAATATCTGTTTCGGTGACAATTCCATAAGCATCACCATCATGACGAGGTTCTACAATTAAAGCGCGTAATCCCTTTAATCGCATAAGTTGAACTGCTTCTGCAACGTTCGCTGAACCGCGAATGGTGGCTACATCTTGGGTCATAATATGTTTAGCTCGCATAACTGTTGCTCCTTAAATGATGGTTAGTAAGCAAGTAAATTTAACTAAACAACTTTTGTTGCAACGCTCTCATTAAATTAAATTAAGAGACGTTTTAGTAAAACCTTGAGACAAAATCAAACTGCTATTTTAGAAATAGATAAATCGACGTAATGCCTACAAACACTGACTTTTACAGGAGACGATTTACGCAATATTATGAGATTTAACCGATGAGTTTATGCTTTGACTCCCTATTTATCAGTTTTATAGAGTGGCTCGATGTCAACCTAAACTCAACACTGATGAATTGAATTTCAGTTGTTTAGCTCCAACCTTGCTCACATTTTTATCCTATCACCAAATAAAATTTGAATCATAAATAATTTATGAATATTCGGCTGCTATCATAATTATTTTTTTGTGATCAATTCTTTAATAAATCATTACCAATAGCGTGAATAAATATTAAAACTTGCTCTAAATAAATATTGTATATATATCAAACTTTTTACAATTATTTACTACTATATATAATAATTATTATTATTGACATGGCACTTTCTGCGACAATTGCTGAAGGTCGTGGATATACAGCAAATTTCGTTTTCATGCGACACATGTAGAGACGTTACATGTAACGTCTCTACAACGTTTCGGATATTATGCATGTACCTCATATACCCAAAATTTGCTGTATTACCACCACTGAACGCGACCGTATTCTTGGATTAATGAGTCGAATTGGTCTTGCACTCGACCATCCTCTACTTGATGTTGAATTGCTTTGGCGTGCAACTCAGTCTATTACTTTGACTCGTGATGGTTTATTACGCGCTGCAATGCCTAGACCAATTGGCACCTGCCACTTTATGAATGACCTTGGTCGTGATGAAATAGAAGAAGCACTCGCCGAACATAAACGTTTATGTGCTGACTATCCACGCGCGGGTGCAGGTGTAAATCAATATATTATTGATTGTGCCGAATCTAATAACCTAACAACTGAATCTGTATTAGTTGGAAGAAGCTAATTATGTAAGGTGGGCAGTGCCCACCATACTCATCCGTTACATCCGTTGCAAGATTTGATGCGTGATTGGCAGACTGTCTACAATCATAGAAAGGCAGAAAAGTATCATGTAATAAATTGAATAAGTAAAAAGATTATGTGCAGTTTTTGGATTATTAGGGTTTTCTAACACTGCCCAGGCTTTTTGGAGAAAAACTGCTCCTAGGAAAAAAGCGGTAAAGATATAAAAAACACCCGTCATTTCTAATGGGTCATACATTAGAAATGTACAGAGAATTAATAAAACTGTGTAGGTAAAAATCTGGCGCCCAGTTTCAATATTTCCAGACACAGCAGGAAGCATCGGTATACCAGCTTTAGCGTAGTCGTCGCGGAGCATTAATGCGAGTGACCAACAGTGTGGTGGTGTCCACAAAAACAAAATCAAAAATATCCACCATGCTGTTTGTGTTAATGTACCTGTAACTGCCGCCCAACCCACTAAAGCCGGAATTCCACCTGCGGCGCCACCAATAACGATATTCAGTGGAGTACAGCGCTTGAGAAAATGCGTATAAACCACCACATAAAATACAATACCAAGGATTGCTAACAGTGCGCTTAATAAATTAACAAACGTTGTAAGCAAGTAAAACGAAACAGTAGCAAGCACAACACCAAAAATCAACGCATGAGTTGACTGTACTTTTCCTGAAGGTATTGGTCGATGTCGTGTCCGTTCCATTGAGTAATCAATATCGCTGTCATAAACGCAGTTCAGTGTTTGCGCGCTAGCAGATGCTAATGTACTACCAATTAGCGTCCAGAGTAACAGCATAAGATTGACTTTACCATTGCTTGCAATCCACATACTCGCAGCCGTCACCACTAACAGCAATGGGATAATACGTGGTTGTGTTAGCTCATAGTAACTTTGAATTACTTGCTGAATATTTCCATGTTCGCGCGCAATGCTGATGCGTACCATTTACTGATTCCTCATATACAAACAGCAATTTCTTATAATTCTTATTTTTATTAATACTTGGTTTTTCCCTAGCTCTATTAAATCTACCTAACAATTTAATAAATTGGAAACTATACACATGTAAAAATACCTAAATTTATTAATTTACTTTGTTTATGATATTGGCATAATCCCGCTTTAGAGTCCGAAGCATATACTTATACAACACAAAAGATTCAGTAACCTTATACATTTGATAAATAAACCCTATATAACATTAGAGGTGTGAGCTTTGTTCGTAGTAAGCACTTCAGTGCTTATCTTCATATAAATTTTTATTGTATAAATGCTAATGTATTCGACTAGATAAATAGTTAAAATAGCTACAAAATTAAAATATTAAACAAAAAAAGAGCATTAATTAAATAAAACTTATGTTATGATATATTTTAGTTATAGATAAATTATTTACTTAAAAACGAAAAAAAGTCACAGCTTATATCAAGCTATGACTTCAAAAAAAGCCAAAAACCGGGTTTCTTAGGTGATTACACGAATAGTTTATGCTAGGTAAGGTTCCTGATGGGTTTTGATAGTGCAATTAGAACGAGGGTAGGTAACGCAAAGCAGCGCGAAACCTTTAGACGTTTGCTCATCGTCCAAGAAAATTTGGTCGGACTGGTCCACTTCACCTTCAACTACCTTTCCAACACAGCTAGAGCAAGAACCAGAGTGGCAAGAAAAAGGTAATTCGATACCAGCTTCTTCGGCGCCATCTAAAATGGTAGTCTCTTCATCGACTTCGATAACTGTATCGAGTTCTTCTTTCTTGTTGATTAATCTGACTTGATAGGTAGCCATTTCACATGTTCCTCAGAGTAATAAAAAATTGGCAAGTTATATCCCTAGCGCGAGTAGCAAAAATATGCTACTAGCAAAGCAAGGGATGAGTGACTAGATAGTTTAATATCTATGGGTTATGTACAAGGTGTTCCCTTGGGAGTGCAATCACCTGCGCTGAATGACTTACCACAACTGCAAGTATTTGTTGCATTTGGATTTGTAAACTTGAAACCACTCTCCATTACGCCATCAACAAAATCGATTACCATTCCTTCTAATAACGGTGCGCTTTTGGCATCAAGGTAAATTAGCACATCACCTTGCAATAGAACGACATCATCGGGTTTGGGTGACGAAGTGACTTCCATTCCATATTCGTAACCATTACAACCACCATCTTTCGCTAATACACGGATACCTTTAGTTGGTGGCGCCTTTGTGTCAGGTGCAGAACCAAGTAAAAAAGAGCGTAACCGTGATTCTGCTTTTTCTGTCAAGGTAACAGCCATTAGTCCTCCTAGTTATTAGATAGTTCTTTTTTGCTTTAATTAGCGCTCGTGAGGAAAGCAACAGTTAATCAACGCTACAAATTGGTGCGGGGGATATCAGAATTACCTACACTTACTTACAATTGCTGGTAGTTTCAACTTGCTTAGAACTGGAATAGCGCCACGGTGCATTATTTCCGCATACTGGACATTCACGGTCGCGGTACGAACGTCGTTTTGCAAACTCCATTCTATTTAAGTCAATTGTCAACAGTTGTGATAATAACGGTTGACTAAACCCTGTAATTAACTTCACCGCTTCCAGTGCCGTTAAACATGCTAACGTTCCTGAAACGGCGCCGAGAACTGCAAACGCGCGCTTATCCCAAACAGGTTTTTCAGGGAACAGACACGATAAACAAGGAGTCACACCAGGAATAATGGTAGTTAGATAAGCCTCCATTCCATCCATTGCGGCTTCAACCATTGGCTTACGCCAGCGCACGCACGCTTCGTTGAGCAAATCGCGTTCTGCAAAATTGTGCGCGCAGTCGAGTGCCATATCAGCAGATTGCACTAACGAATCCACGTTGTCCGAGGTGATATAATCGAAGACCGCTTCTATTTGCACATCAGGATTGATAGCTTGGAGCGTTTCCTTCGCTTTGAGTACTCTTGGCTTATTGACCCAATCATCCGTCATTAAAACTTGACGGTTCATATCATCAAGCCGTAACTCACCACCCCGAACTAGAATCAGCTTTCCAACGCCTGCAACAGCCAGATATAATGCTGCTGTACCGCCTAAGCCTCCCACACCAGTAACAAGTACTGTGGCTGACTTGAGGCGCTTCTGTGCCATTTCGCCAAAGTTAGGAAGCATCATTTGGCGCCGATAACGTTCCAATTCGGTAGGCGTTAGGTCAATCACTTTGTACCTCCTAATCAGAAGTGATTTCTGTCAGCGTGACTACATTTTTAGGCTTCTGATTAAACACTTTGAACAGCTTTTGTTCTTGAGGTGTTGAGTCAAGAAAAACCTCATAAGCTTTATTCAATGCAGCGCTATATAAATCGAGTTTTTCAGCGAAGCTCAAACTCGGATTTTGTTCGTCTATTTCTTTAATGTATAAAGAAAACTTTTTCAAAATATGTAAACGATTAACATTTACAAGTTTTGAGTCGTAGGGAAGCTCAAAAAACTTAAAATATTCTTCCGCGTCAACGATTTGCTTAAAGGTTTCAAAATCTTTACTCATTTTCCCTCCATTTGCTTTAATTGTTGCTTCATTTCATCTAATTTCCGAAAAATCTCATATGTTTCTGCTGCAACGTCCATAAGTTGCTGGTAATTTGTTGGCAAACCTTCAGCTAAGTCATGTAAATCCATTTTCATTTGACCAGCTTTACTATTTAGGCGCCGAATTTGTGTCTTTAATTCTTCTACATCTACACTAGCTTGAGTCATCCACACCTCCATACTCAGCACTCAGCACTCAGCACTCAGCACTTTTTACTCTTAAAGTTTTCCGACTTCTGCGAATCGCTGCGCTATATCTACGGCTTTTACAACTAGCTTCTCGCCTTCTTCAGCAGTTTTTTCTAGGGAATCAAAACCAAAGCGATGAGCGTCGCGCATTGTTTTACGAATTAGGATGAGATGACCTGCGAAGACTAATATCCAGCCAAAACCTTCATGATTTATATCAACAACGACTTGCGATAAAAATCCTGTTTCTTTTTCAATACAAGCAGCAGCCGCACGATAGAATGCATTAATCCGACTAATAGTCATCGGGTCAACATCACCATCAACAGGTATCTCGCGCTTTTTCGGTTTACTAACTATATAAGGTTTTAGCAGTAATTCATCTGACCAACTACGGTAAACACCATAGGTATCTTGACCGCGAATCTGTTGTGCAATAGCTTGTAGAAATGGTGAGTTTTTAACTTCAAAGGTACTATCTGGTTTAACGCTATTTGTATCGCTCATACAACTGTTTCCTCTTCTAAGTCATCCTCAAAGCTAGTTGGTTTTTGCTGTAATGCTTTGCGTAACCAAGGTGGTGGGCTGCCTTTTAGAGTTAGTACTAATTTATCTAATATGTCGTCGATTTTATCGTCATCTGATTTGGCTTTAACTGGTGTTACACCCTTTTTAATCAATTTTGCTGCGGCAGTTCCACCAATAGCAGAAACATATACTATTGTACAGTCGTATAGTGCCTCAAGTTTTGGTGTAACTTTATCTTCGTTACCGTCCTGTTTTAGTTCTCCTTCAAATTTCAGTGTTTCGATAAATTCATATCCATTATCTGAAATTTCGTAGACATCTATTTCTTTTGCCCATCCAAAGTGAGCATTAATATGAACATGGTCACTTGTTGTAAAAGCAATCTTCATTGGCAACCTCATTATATCAATTACATTTCGTAACTTAATTCTCTGGCTTTTCTTTCTTCTGTTTCTAGCAAGATATTGCCAATGTCGAATAAAATATCCATTGTGCCTTTGTAACCAATTTTTGTAACTTGACCGTTGCCTAGACGGTCATAAATTGGAATTCCTTGACGATATAATGGAATTCCTAAACGTCTAGCAACATTTCCTGCATGGGAGTTACCAATTAATAAATCGGAACCTGTTGCTAGTTGTTCAAAGTCTTCATAGTCTCCAATAACTACTTTTTCAATTGGTAGGTTCTCTAAAAGTGGAGAACGTGTTGTAGTTACTGCTGCTTGAATTTCTGCCCCCATTGACTGTAAGAACAGAACTGTTGACCACAACAAATCTGGCTCTAATGCTAAAGATATACGTTTGCGCCCAAAATAAAAGTGCGTGTCTAACATCGCATCTTGTAATTGGCGCCGTTGCCATCTAAATTTATCTGGTACACTAAGTCCACTTAAGTCAGATAGTGCCTGCATAAATTCATCGACAGGTTGCAAACCAGTTAATTCGGTAAAAACTTCATAGGGAATTTGAAAACGTTCTTCTAATATAGATGCTGCGGTACGTGTACTTTCACCTAATGCCAAAGTAAAAGCAGAACTTCCAATTTTTCGCAGTTCTTCTACAGTTGTACCACCAACGGTAATTGGACTCCAAGAATCAGCCAAATGTCCATCCATCGAAGCTGATAAGTCGGGTACAACAATAGGTACTAATCCAAACTCAGTAACAATATCTTTAACTTGTTGAATATCACCGGGTGTAAACGCCGAACTCGCTAAAATATTAACTTGTTGTGGTATTGTTCTTCCTGGTTG
>NZ_JBXXZH010000285.1:0-10806 GCF_059640475.1 Calothrix sp. CBUCES-K 9914 | reverse complement strand
CGACTACAACTCCAAAAGCACAAATAACCCCAACCGCTACTCCGACTCCGACTACAACTCCAAAAGCACAAATAACCCCAACCGCTACTCCGACTCCGACTACAACTCCAAAAGCACAAATAACCCCAACCGCTACTCCGACTCCGACTACAACTCCAACAGCACAAATAACTCCTACTCCTACTGCGACTACAACAGCTACAACAACTTCCTCAACTACTCCTATAAACAAAGAATCGCGTTTAGTTGTAATTGGAAACTCTGATTTCATTACTGATGGTTTATTTCAGCAGGGACTTAACGGGGATGTTTTTCTTAACTCTGTTACCTGGTTAAGTCAGCAAGACCAGCAACCTCTCTCAATTCGACCAAAAGAACCTAAAAATCGTCGAATTAACCTTTCAACTGCTCAGACATTGCTTTTGCGATGGTCTACTCTGTTTATATTGCCTTTCATCGGCTTTGTGGGAGCTGGTTTACTTTGGTGGCAACGACGCTAAATAATAAATCATGAAATTACAGCGAACAACTTTAATTTTGTTATTGCTTGCTTTTGGGTTAGGTGGTTTTGTTTACTTCTACGAAATTAAGGGTGCTTCGGTGCGCGACAGTGCAAGCGAGACAAAACAACCTATATTTGGTAATTTCGTTGCTGATGACATACAGTCTCTAACGATTAAAACAAATAGCGGCGATATCATTATTGAACGTAGCACTAACTCTGAACCTCCTAAATGGCTACTTAAGGCGCCTCAAACAGCACCAGCATCAGATGCATCCGTATCATATTTGACTGACTTACTAGTAAAAGGGGTTCAAAATCGAATTATTCCAAGTGAAGCAAACCAATTAAGCCAATTCGGTTTAGACCAACCTCAAGCAAGCATTGAAATCAAGCTCAAAAATCAAAAAACCCATCGGCTAATTATAGGAAAGCCTGATTTTAATAACAGTTTCTTATATGCTCAAGCTGACCCTAGCATAAACAAAGATGGTAAAACCAATGTACTGTTAGTATCAAAGGATTTTCAGAACGCAGTTAACCGTGAAATCTCAGAATGGCAACAAAATTCTCAGTCATCATCTCCAATACCATTGCCAACTTTTATACCTCCATCTGCCAGCCCTAAGAATTAAGCAGCTAGTAGGTGATATTGAATTATGAATTTTCTATGAATTTTCTATGAATTTTCTATGAATTTTCCTCTTTTTTAAAATTAGGAGAACTCGGAACTGAAAATGATAGCGAATCTGTCAATTTTTGCCTTAAATGTGCATCATCAAGAACTTTAGCATTTGATAAATTTATTAACAAATTTATGATTTGTTTATTCTTCTTGTGAAATTTTAATAATTCTAAGTAGGCAAATGGTACAGTAATTGGCCAGAGAATAGTGGCTATGACTAAGATTATACTTGAGAGCCAGCGCATTTGCGGACTCATATCTTGATCTTCTAGAAAGAAATCAAGCCACTTTGTAAAAAATAAACCTGCTAGTAGTAGATAAAATATTAGTATCAAATTAAACATGAGTTCAAATACAGTAATGAATAAACTGTGGTAGATACAGCATTGGCATCTTCCTTAACATTAACTTCAAATATTTGAAAATCTAATCGTACAAGCGTTAACCCAATTTTCACTTAGGCAATTACAGTCTTTTATTATACTAGCACATCAGAAATTTTGAATTAGAATGACAAGATACATGTTCAATTGTAAACGTCTTTTTCCAATTTAACAGGTGCCAGCATAGTGTAGAGACATTACACTATTATTCAACAGTAATTAGTAAAAATAATTACCTCTTGGGAAATAAAATAATCCGTTCATTTTGTGTATAAGTAAAATACATAGATGTAGAGACGCGCAGAGCGGAGTGTGCCGCAGGTAAATTTTCCTACCATAAGTGGATATCCTTCGGATAACGGAGAAGCTTCGCTTGCGCGTCTCTACACGCAAGGATTTCACAACTGATTTAGGATTGCTGTATAATCACCAAATTGTAGAATTGGTCTGACGTAATTTTTAAGTAAATACTCGTATCAAAAATCAGATAATATTTTTTTATTTGAACTTTACTTGAATTTAATTACGTAATTGTACTGAATTTAAAATTTGAATTTAGCATTTCGCTAATTCCAAAACTCAGTTTTTTATTTATATAGAACTTTTGAACTATAAAGTCATAATATTTTAGATGTGCTTAGATGTGCATGACTGTGATTAGATATATTAAAATGAGATTAAGAAATGTAACATAAACATAAATAACTAAAATACTAATCGAAATGAGCCAAACAGCTTTGAATTTGGTTGCGATATCCGTTTTTTTGATGACGGTATCTATACTGCTGGGACCATTGGTACACTTGTCGCCAGCATTTCCGGCAGTTGCTACATTTGCAATTTTGGGTATAGCAACACTTGACAGTTTTGCGTTAGAGGGCAAAGGTGGAAATGTTATTTTAGACTGGATTGCTGGTTTTTCTCCAGCACATCGAGAACGAATCGTGCATCATGAAGCGGGGCATTTCTTGGTGGCTTATAAGTTAGGTATCCCAGTTGTTAGCTATACTCTTAGTGCCTGGGAAGCTTTGAAGCAGGGGCAAGCTGGACTTGGAGGAGTAAGTTTTGATGATGAAAGACTTACATCTGAACTAAGTCAAGGTCAAATTTCGGCAACTATGTTAGACCGTTATTGTACAGTCTGGATGGCGGGTATTGCAGCAGAAACCTTGATTTACAATAACACTACTGGTGGCGCCGACGATAAAACAAAGTTAGTAACACTATTAAAAAGCTTAGGTTTTTCAGAATCTATATTCAACCAAAAGCAAAGATTTTGTGCTTTGCAAGCAAAAACCCTTCTTCAAGAAAATTGGTCAGCATACGAAGCATTAGTAGCTGCCATGAAACAACGGGCGCCAGTAGAAAAATGTACCGAAGTCATAATTAGTGCTGAGTGCTGAACACTCAGCACTCAGCACTCAGCACTTTTTACTCTAAGAAGAAACTGCGTGTAAATGAGTTCTAGAAACTTGATCGCTACTAACTACCCTGTTACGTCCAGATGCTTTAGCATGTAACAAACGTTGGTCGGCACGATACAGTAAACTAGTGCCTTTTACGTCATCTGAAGCATCTAAACTAGCGATTCCAAGACTAATGGTAACATTGATAGATAAAGTATTACTAACCGCGAATGGCTCATCGCTAATTATACGGTTTAAGCGTTTTGCCACTACGAGCGCTTCCTCACAAGTGGTATCGCCTAAAATAATTACGAACTCCTCACCACCATATCGAAAGGGCACGTCTTGAAACCGCAAGTTATGCTTGATTCGTGTACATAATAACTGTAATAGTCGGTCGCCAACTAAATGTCCATGTGTATCGTTGACTTTCTTGAAGTAATCAACGTCAAGAATAATCAAGCTTAAGGGTAAATTTTGCGAACGCGCTTTTTGAATTTGTTTCGGTAAATCCCATTCTAAGGCACGACGGTTATTTAATTCAGTTAGTGCATCAGATAGTGCAATTGCACTAAGTAAGTCATTGGTGCGAATCAGATCACGGTACTTTTGAGCTTTTCGCAAACCTACTGTTAATTGAGCTATTAGTAGGCGTTCTTTAGCTATAGATTTAATCAAGTTATCGCCAAGACTATATTCTGGAAGCCACCACATGTAGGCATCGGCACCTTGTCGCAAAGCAGCTGAAACCATTTCAACTTCCCACAATTCATCTTGCTCAAGCTTGTCCGAGAGAATATGCGAACGGTCTTCTAACAAAATACAGTAGATCCACGATAACTTCGTCTGCTCCTTTAGCCAACAGCATAATTCCAAACTGCCATCCGCACTAGCTTGTACTAGGATGACATCAGGCGGCGCAATCTGAACTCTGGACACCGCCTGATTTAAATTGGCGATAACCTCGATGCTAAAAGCGGTTGTATCACGGATCTGATCTGGAAGCGTTTTAAAAAATATTTCAGTTCCATAGATCAGAATGGATATATTCATTGGTTTGCTTTCTGCCCTATTTCAACTAGTACCAGGTATATCCTCTATAAATCTATCAACGTTCGCTAAAAATACTAAATAGAACAGTATTTTTAGTGAGGGGTGTTACCCCACGCAAAATGTCCTGATAACGGTTAACATAACGTCTATTCAAGACTCATCACCTCTTAATTAATAAACTGGCTATAACTTTTGAGTTAAATCTTATGCTACTTACTGTCGGCTTTTACGTATTTTTTTTAAACAGTAGAAATACTGAATAATCTTTTGCAGTATAAACGTATTACTGTATTTTCCAGAAGTTACGTAAGTTAGCTTAGTCATAGAAAGGCTGTTTTATTGTTTCATGCGTAATTTTATATCAAAATATTAGTTTGCAATTAGCTATTGTACTTAGTTTTATTAAAATAGCCAATAGTTACTAAGTAAAAACCGAAATTTATTTAAGACCACACAGGTGAATAGCATTTGATCAAAAAAACGCTATTCGTTAACTAATGTTAGCGCTGACTATAGCTTTCCAGATTTACTATAAAAAAGGTAAATTGAAAGTTTTTATGCGAAGAATGCGTATCAGCATATTCAATCAAGAAAGACTTGTTCTCAATTCAAGTGAGAACAAGCTTAATACAACATATTACTAGTTATTACCTATTTCAGACAAATTTACTGGTAGCCTTCTATGGTGTAACCGGCGGCAACAATAGCTTGCTTGATTGATTCTTCCGACGCGCTAGATTCGATTGTTACGGTTTTCGCGTTGACATCAACATCTACTTTTGCGTCGGGTTCAACGACGTGAACCGCCTCAGAGATTGTTTCGGTACAATCATTACAAGAAATATCGGGGACGTTTAACTTTAGCGCCATTATTTATTCCTTTATGCTTAATGGTTGAATAACTGAAGAGCGTTGCTGTTGGTTGGCGCCCTACGACGTAACCGAACCAACTTTTACTCTTAAATAGACAGCAGGATACAGTAGTAGAGAGTCTATCACTGACTAACTATCCAACGATTAACAGTTATTGGTTTTTCTCACACCATATTAATAGAGCAAGCTTAACCTAATCATCCTACTAAAGTAAGGTTGTTGTGACAGTAAGGAATAGTTGCACAATACAACGTGTAACGGCGCCGAAAATAGCTACAACCAATAACAAAATGTCAAAATATAAGAATGTACTTATGTGATTACACTCCTAGAGTTCATCGAAAGATAAATTCTGGCTACAAGAATGCCATTTTTGCTGGCAGAAAAGGCATTGAGTGCGGCATACTTCTTGATAAATGGGCAATTAAGCCCAGTTCCTCAGTCCAAGCCTTATATTAAATAAACTCCCATGTCTTTTAATCCTCAGTACCTTAGTGGTAGCGACATTCGCACCAAATTTCTAGACTTCTACGCAAACAGAGAACACACCCCAATTCCAAGTGCTTCTCTCGTGCCAGAAGACCCCACGGTACTGCTGACTATCGCGGGGATGCTTCCATTTAAACCGATATTTCTAGGGCAGCGCACTCCTGAATTTAAGCGCGCGACAACTTCGCAAAAGTGTATTCGTACCAACGATATAGAAAACGTAGGTGTTACGAAGCGTCACCACACGTTCTTTGAAATGTTGGGTAATTTTAGTTTTGGTGATTATTTCAAAGAACAGGCAATTGCTTGGGGTTGGGAAATTTCTACAAAAGTATTTGGTTTACCTCCCGAACACTTAGTTGTCAGCGTATTTGAGGAAGATGACGAAGCGTTTGCAATTTGGCGTGACCAAATAGGTGTAACACCCAAACGTATTATACGGATGGGCGCCGACGATAACTTTTGGAATTCAGGCCCCACAGGGCCATGTGGACCATGTTCAGAAATTTACTATGATTTCCATCCCGAACGTGGTAATGACAATATAGATTTAGAAGATGACACCCGGTTTATCGAGTTTTACAACCTGGTGTTCATGCAATATAACCGCGATGCTGAAGATAATTTAACACCGCTAGCCAATAAGAATATAGATACAGGGATGGGTTTGGAGAGAATGGCGCAAATTCTCCAACAAGTACCCAACAACTACGAAACCGATTTAATCTTCCCAATTATTAAAACTGCGGCAGATATTGCAGGAATAGATTATAGTACTGCCGACGAAAAAACCAAAGTCTCGCTAAAAGTTATCGGCGACCATGTGCGCGCGGTTGTGCATATGATAGCCGATGAAATTCGCGCTTCCAACACTGGACGTGGCTATATATTACGGCGCCTCATCCGTCGTGTAGTGCGTCACGGTAGATTAATTGGTATATCTGGAGAATTTACTACCCAAGTAGCAGAAACTGCAATTGCTCTTTCTGATAATGCTTACCCAGGAGTACGTAAGCGCGAAGATGCCATAAAATCAGAGTTACAGCGCGAAGAATCACAGTTCCTCAAAACCCTTGGAAACGGCGAAAAACTTCTTGATAAAATTATCGCTGACCTCAAGCAACTTCAAGGAACCGTTATTAGCGGGAAAAATGCCTTCGATCTCTACGACACTCATGGCTTTCCACTTGAACTTACCCAAGAAATAGCTGCAGAAAATAACCTCACAGTTGATGAGGCAGAATTCCTTTATGAGATGGAGGAACAGAAAAAACGCGGACGTGAAGCACACGAAACTATTGATTTAACAGTACAAGGTACTATCGACAAGTTAGCAGAGAGTATTAATGTTACAGATTTTGTTGGTTATACCGAACCTTCTTCAACAGCAAAAATCGAAGCAATATTAATAGATGGTGTTGCCAATGAAGAAGCAGAAGCTGGCACCGAAGTGCAAATCCTTCTTAGCAAAACCCCATTCTATGCTGAATCAGGTGGACAAATAGGCGACCGAGGTTATATCACAGGTGACGGTATAGTTGTTCGTATCGAAGATGTTAAAAAAGAATCAGACTTTTTCGTTCATATAGGAAAAGTCGAACGTGGTACAATTCGAGTCGGTGATACAGTAACCGCTCAAATCGACCGTGCATGTCGGCGCCGCGCCCAAGCAAATCATACAGCAACACACTTACTGCAAGCTGCATTGAAAAAAATAGTCGATGACAGCATATCTCAAGCAGGTTCGCTAGTATCTTTCGATAGATTACGCTTTGACTTTAACTGTCCACGCGCGTTAACACCCGAAGAAGTGCAACAAGTCGAAGAACAAGTAAATAACTGGATATCTGAAGCACATCCTGCCAAAGTTGAGGTATTACCCTTAGAGTCAGCAAAAGCAAAAGGCGCTACAGCAATGTTTGGCGAAAAATACGGCGAAGAAGTTCGAGTTATCGACTTCACAGGCGTTTCAATGGAATTATGTGGTGGTACACATGTTAGTAATACTGCGGAAATCGGTGTATTCAAAATTATTTCTGAGACGGGTATATCTTCCGGTGTGCGTCGTATCGAAGCAGTTTCTGGTGCAGCAATATTAGATTACTTAAACGTGCGCGATAAAGTTGTTAAAGACTTAAGCGACAGGTTCAAAGTAAAACCCGAAGAAGTACCCGACCGTATTACTGCGTTACAAAATGAAATCAAAGCAGCACAAAAAGAACTTGGAAGTTTAAAAGGACAACTCGCAATTGCAAAATCTGATAGTTTGTTAGCTAACGCCGAAACTATTGGTAACTTCAAAGTACTAGTCGCGCGTATTGATGACGTAGATGCAGCTTCCTTACAAACTGCTGGTGAAAGATTACAGCAAAAACTCGGCGCCAATGCTGCTGTAGTATTAGGTTCAGTTTCCGAAGAAGGTAAAGTTACTTTGGTTGCTGCTTTTGGTAGTGATGTTAATAAGAAAGGCGCCCAGGCTGGTAAATTTATTGGCAACATCGCAAAAATTTGTGGTGGAGGAGGAGGTGGAAGACCAAACCTCGCTCAAGCAGGTGGACGCGATGCGAGTAAGTTAGCTGAAGCTTTGGAAAAAGCAAAAAGTGAATTAAAAGCTAATTTAAGTTAATTTCTTGTAGGGTAGGCATCTTGCCTGCCCATTCTACAAAAGTATTAATGTAGGGTGTGTGACGCTACCAAAAATCATCAAGCTTTACCAAAAATTATCTAGCGTCACGCACCATCAATATGAATAAGCAAATCTAAGGTCACGACGGCAAACATAACAAATTTAAATTTTAATAGATTTACTTACGTGGTTGGTGCCGATAGAGAAATAGTAAATGAGATAATTGGATGGGTAACAAAATCTATAGAATATACAACCAATTCTTTGGAGGTAATGTAGATAGAACTAAAGGTACAAAATTCGGGCTTTCTATGCCCGCTCCACAAGAGTTATTTGATGAATGATAATAATTGGTAAATTAACTGAGATAAGCCAGTCAACACAACACCAAAAAGACCTAATAGTAAAGCAAAAAACGTGACTAGTAAATGGTTATTTGCTAAGTTAAATCCTAAAATTGGCGCCGATGGGAAGATTGGTAGTAACAATAGTACGAGCGCTAATGTTACGCCGACAATTATATATAAATGTTTTTCAAAAATAAATTGTTTGTATTGAGTATAAACTAAACTCCCTAAAATTATTATCGCTATTCCTACACCAAATCTACCTAATAAATTATTAAGAAATACTGCTAATATTCCAATTTCAAAACCTGTTAAGAATGGTGCAATTAACCAATCTAAATTGGAAAAATCTTGTTGTTCAACAGGTGCTTTCTGTTTTAAAGCATCAAGGACATCTTTGGCCGACTGAAATCTGTCTATTGGTTTTTCCCTCAGCATCCGCTCTAAAATCCTGGCATTCCTTTCGCTGATATTCACTTCTCGGCGCCAGTTCCAAGTGCCAGTGTAAGCGTCGATAAAGCTTGTCGGTGGTTTCCCAGTTAGTAACAACAAGCAAGTAGCAGCAAGAGCATATAAATCAGATGAGGGAAAAATCGCGCGTCCATCAAGTTGTTCTGGTGGGGCAAAACCGGGTGTGTAAATATTGGTTATGGATACCGAAGACACATCAAGTGTTGACTGAGTATCTTGCCCCCTCCCTGTTGCTACTACCTGTTTAACTGCACCAAAATCTACAAGAAATAACCGACCATCGCGCGAGCGCATAATATTAGACGGTTTGATATCACGATGAATAGAGTTATTGTTGTGAGCAAAATCTAATATGTGTAAGATAGCTTCCAGCACAACAATAACTTCTGCCTCAGTAAATTTAGTTTTACTGGACAATTCTTGCTCTAGGTTTTCACCGTCAATATATTGCTGTACTAAGTAAAATAACTCAATAGGTTCTTCTACTTGCAATTTAAAACGCTTAGGCTGTATGGCAAAAAATGCAAACAAATCTGGAATCTGCGGGTGGGCGCCTAATTTTTCCAAAGCTTCAGCTTCACGATGAAATAGCTGTGTTACCTTTGTTATCTGTTCTGGCTTTAAGCTCGCTGATGGTTGCAACTGCTTGACCACACCAAAGCGCATCCCCGGAGTTCGACGGTCGCAACTCAAAAAAGCGGCGCCGAACCCACCTTGCCTTAACTTCTTTATTGGTATATAACGCCCATCTAAAATTAGCGGCATTCCGCAAGTAATGCAGTACTGCTGCAAAATATTCTTGAGAACAGAAGGGTTATCTAATTCAGGAAAAGAGTTTATTGGTTTTGGGCAGCTAGGTCGAGTGCAACAAATATCCATATCCTCGCTTCAGCTTTTATGGTGTGTAACTATATACCGCTCCTACTGAATAATCTATTCGTAAAGATAATTCAGAACAATATTTAAGACGTTCGGAACCCAGCATAGATACTCATAATGTTACATTTATTAATATAAATTAAGGAAGGGGAGTTAACGTACTCCCCTCTCCTAGAAGGATACTGCTGGCGAATGATAGGTTTGACCCCTCAGTATCACGATTTTGCGTCATTTCCGGAAATGTAGAGACCTTACATGTTCGGTCTCTACACGCCTGTTTTCATGAAATGATGGGTACTACCCCCTATTCGCCAGCGGTATCCTAGAAGGAGAGAGGTTAGGGGAGAGGTTTTAATCTTTCACTAATTTAAAGTAATAGTCGGAGTTAGGTTTTGAAGGGTCAGGCGCCGTTACTTGTACCAGCTTGACTCGATCTACAGGGGTGCTGGTGAGGTCGCAGTTAAATTTTAGAGTTTCACCTGATGCTGCGGTAGCTTTAAAATCATTTTTACAAATTTCTTCTTGGATAGCTTCGCGGTCTACATTACGGTTTTGCGCTTGGACACGTTTGAGCGCTTCGATGAAAATTTGCGCTGCGTCGTATGAAGTTGCTGTTTGCCAAGCTAAGTCTATTCTTCCACCCCAAAGCGATAAGGCATCTTGGTAAAATTTGTCTTGCTCAGTAACTTGTGTCGCAACTGCCATTACCATACCTTCGGCTTTTTCTCTTTGAGATAGAGTAATACCTCTATATAAGTTACTAATATCACCTATTAGGTGTACACGTTGAGTAGCATCTTTGGTACTAGGCATTGCGGAAATAACGTTTAAAGCACTCTCTCTGGAGTTGAAGTTGGGTATTACTAATATAGCTTGGGCGCCTTTCTGAATTACTGAGTCTAGTTTTTGCTTGTCAAAAAACTTGTCGTTGAGCGTAGATATATCTATACTTTCAACAACTTCTGTTCCTTGCGATTTGTCTTCAAAAAATTTCATGAAATCTCTTCGTAAATCTTGGCTGTAAGTGATTTCTTTAGAAGAATCATAAAAAATCGCCACTTTTTTAACTTTTAGGTTCTGCTCCACATATTG
>NZ_JBXXZH010000284.1:0-10926 GCF_059640475.1 Calothrix sp. CBUCES-K 9914 | reverse complement strand
CTCAAGAATGCATCGCTTCCGATTCTGATTTGCGTACAGGAACAGTTAAAGTATTTTGCTGTACGGGATTGATTTCCTTGGCGGGGATTATTTTTTTGGTTCTCGCTAGGATATCACGTTGGTTAATCAGGTAAATACTAATTAAAGTTAAACCGACACCTATCCATTGTATCGAGCTTAGAACTTCTCCGAGCAATAAATTACCGAAACATAACGCAAATACAGGCGTTAGAAAAGTTAACGAACTCAAAGAAGTTAAATTACCGCTCGAAGCAAAATAGAAAAACAAAGCATACGCTACTGCACTTCCGAAAACTGTGGCATAACTGAGCGCTATCCAATCAGAACTGACTAAATTAGACCATTGCTGTGTTTCTGTAACAGCAGAAATGCCCCATAACGGCAATCCGCCTATAATCATATGCCATCCAGTTGCCATTACTGGGTCTGCGTGTTTTGTTACATACCTAATTAAAACTGTTCCTACTGCCATTGATAAAGCGGCAAGCAGCATCAACCATTCTCCACTTGCAAACAGTGAGTAAGGTGACAGTAACAGTGACTGAGACGAAAAACCAATATCAGTTCTTGAAATTAGCGAGAGAATTAATTGCTCTGGTAAACCAATGAAACTAATACCCGCAACACCTAGACTTAATCCCAACCATCCCCACAGTCCTATGCGTTCTTTGAATAGCCATAATGACATTAGCGCTACTGCCAAGGGTTGTGAGTCAATCATCACTGAACCCAAACCGGCGCCTGTCCGTACCAACCCTTGAGCGAGGAATCCTTGAAACATGGCGCCATCTACCAAGGCAAATAACGTAATCCATAACCACGCTTTTAAGCCGCTTGGTTGAGGTTTTCCCAATAGGGCGCCAACAATCAATATAAGTATACCTGCTGGTATTATCCGTACCCCAGCCATAAACATCGGCGTAGTATGGTCTATTACACCTTTCATTGCCACCATCGCCGTTCCCCAAAGGAAAAATGGCGCAATTAACAGTATTGGAGCTAGGGGGAGGCGTGATGCACGCTCGTTCAGTTGCATTTTGGCAAAGCCTTTATTTTAACGACGCATAACGATTGCTTTACCTAATTTTACCGGGCACATTGCGATTTGTGAAGAAATTTTACGTGGCACAGGCATCCCTGCCTGTGATTTCCTACCTGTGATTTCCTACCTGTGATTTCCTGCCTGTGCAGTCCCACCTAATTTCGGGAACCATATGGACAGAAACGAGTTTCCCTAAAAACCAATGAACATAGAAAGAGACCACAGATTAGACGCCTTAAAAGCCATTAGCATTATTTTTGTCTTAATTTGGCATTTACGCCCGATTAGCTTTGTTATAAATAAGGATACACATGTAATAGTCGTCGTTATTGCTCGAATTATTAGAGATTTAGAGCTACAACTTTCTTTAATAGCAGTTCCTGTATTTTTCCTTGTTTCTCTATACTTATTCTTTCTCAAAAAGCCAAACAAAGAATATCTAAAAATTAGATTAATCAAGCTTTTTAAAATATTTACATTTTGGTCGATATTTCACAATATTTTCTTGTTTGTCGTCACTAGAGAATTTCCTGATTTTTCTTGGGACATTATCACTGGCTTAAAACCTAGCTTACCATTTGCTGGTGATTCAGTTTTTTATTTTATATTTAATTTAATGGTGTTAACTATAGTTAGTTTTTTATTCAACAAAATTAAATCTAGACAACTTGTCAAAATTATCTCTTCTGTGACTATTATATTTTCTTTGTTATACTTTGAAGTTGCTGGTATGGGTAATTCCAGTATTCCCTATCATTGGTTATCAAATTTTATTCTTTATATCCCAATAGCTTTTTACATTGCTAACTACTCAGACAAAGTATTAAAATTCAGGTTTTATTACTTAATAGCATACATTTTATTTTCACTTCATGACATATATTTACGTATTTATGGCTACAATCAAAGTATATATGGAAGAATTTCTGTAGTTTGCGGCGCCTTAACTATCTTCTGTTATGTTTATACCCTCAAAGTTCCAGAAAATTGGTATATACAAAAATTATCTCAATACTCACTGGGATTATTTGCAATACATAAATACTGGCAGTCATTACTATTTTTGTTAGTTAAACATTATGAAATAAGTTTACTTCCAAGTATAGCTGTAATTCCTTTAAATATCATATTTCCTTTAGTTGGCACCTTTGTAATGTTGTTAACAGTTTTATCAATTTATTTGTTAAAGTCAACTAGTTTAAAACAATTTATCGCTTAATTTCTTGCTCTGTGTACAGATACATAACACAGGCAGAAATGCCTGTGCTACAAGATGATTAGCTAACAGTAATTACAGTTGGTTCCAAAATTGCAGAAACTTCGAGATTAAACTCCTGCTCAAACACTTCTTTACTGTAGTCTAAACTCCAAAGTTCAAGCCCACAATCATCGTTAGGGTTTGATGGATGAATTCTTAACTTAAATTGCTTTGCTTGTTGATTGTAGTCACAATGAACGCGCGATACTGCACCAATTTGTCTGCGGTCAAGGGCAGTTCCCAAGCGCAATATAGCACTCAAATGATTTACCATCAAACGATGCTCTTTGCTCACCAAAAGACGATAGTTTTCATGCTTTTTCTTCGGTGGAGACTTACGGTGATAGCGCGCGATATTAGCGATGATTTCGATTTCTGTCTCCGTATAACCAAGTAATTCGCTGTTGCGAACCAAATAGTAAGAGTGCTTATGGTGTGCAGAATGGCTAACGTAGTGACCACAATTGTGTAAAATTGCCGCTGACCAAAGTAATTGACGTGTTTCGTTATCCCAGTTATGCAAAACACCTTTGGTTTGGTCAAATATACTGAGTGCAAAGTTTGCTACACGGTCGCTGTGGGACAAATTTACGTGATACTTTTTAGCTGTTTTGAGGACGTTACGTTGACGTACTGAACCTTGGTAGCGCAAACGGTCTTCGATTAAACCGTGAGTCAGCATCCAATCAACGATTACACCTTCGCGTAAAGAACGTTCGCAGACGGTAACTGACTCACATCCCAGTAGCGTCATTGCTTCCTGTAAAATTACCGCACCTGCAAGAATAACTTCTGAACGCTTTTCTGGCATTCCGGGAATTGCCGCGCGCTCCACATAAGTCATGCTTCGTAAACTGTTTACCCATTCGCGCAAATCTCGCAGCGGAAACTGATAACCATTGAGCGTTGAAGGTACAAAACCCAAATGTGTACGCGCGTGAATTGCTGCCAAAGTTTCAATTGTTCCTGCGGTTCCAACTAAGCGGGGTGACTCACCTAATCGCAAGTCGCCGACTATTTCTTCTACTGAACGTTCGAGCATTCCTCTTGAATATGCTTGAAGGTAGTCGAACTCGTTACTAGAAATTGGGTCGGTGGTAATTAATTCGCTAGTCAAACGGACGGCGCCAATTTTTGTACTAGTGAGAACCCGTTCCTCGTGGCTGTCACCTAGTATCATCTCAGTCGAACCGCCACCAATATCGATAATCATATGAGGCTGGTTGTTAAACTCCATCCCTGACAGCACACCCAAGTAAATTCGGCGTGCTTCTTCAGTACCCGATATCAAGTCAACTTTTAACCCCAATTCAACATCGATTTGGTGTAGAAAATCTCTGCCGTTAGGCGCCTCGCGTACAGCAGAAGTTGCTACAGCAATAATAGTTTCGGCGTTGAATGTTTTTGCAACTTCCCGAAACCTTCGTAGTGCAGCAATAGCACGCTCAATGACTTCAGGCTTCAGATTACCTGTCTCTAAATCACGGTCACCAAGTCGAACTGTTTCTTTCTCTCTAGCAATAATGCTAAACGCTGGCAATGTCGGCTCAATCCGTACAATTACCATATGTAAAGAATTTGTACCCAAATCAATAGCAGCAATTATCCGTTGTAGGTCAACTGTTGTTAATCCAACCGAAAAGCTAGCCGAAATTGAATCCACCATTGTTACTTATCTCTATGAACGAACCGCTCTTTCACCGAACAAACACTTAACACAATTCACTCTCCGCTGCTTATCATCAACACGACAAATGAAATGTATTTCAAATATCATCATCGATCAACATTCTTAATGAATAGCAAAAAAAGTTATCCTATAAATGTGAAGATGTATTAAATATTGTTTGCTCCATAATTTTCCTGCCATGTTAAAGACGCTCGAAAACCACCAAAGCACTGCTGTTGCTATAATTCAGCTTTTACGGTGGCATAAGCCCGAAGGAAGATTAATCTTAATGATTCCTGCCTTATGGGCTGTATTCCTAGCAGCAGCCGGAAAACCTCCACTACCTCTGGTTTTAGTGATAGTGCTTGGCACCCTTGCTACTAGTGCTGCTGGTTGTGTAATTAATGATTTATGGGATAGAAACATTGACCCTGAAGTTGAACGAACTAAAAACCGTCCTATTGCTTCACGCGCGCTATCTGTAAAAGTCGGCATCGCTGTTGCCATTGTGTCTATGGCATGTGCAGCTGTTCTTGCTTTTTATCTGAACGCGCTCTCTTTTTGGTTATGCGTTGCCGCTGTTCCTGTTATTGTTTTGTATCCAGGCGCCAAAAGAGTATTCCCCGTTCCCCAGTTAGTATTATCCATCGCTTGGGGTTTCGGCGTTTTAATTAGCTGGAGTGCTGTCACAAAAAATCTTGAGCAACCAACTTGGTTACTATGGGGCGCCACTGTACTGTGGACTTTAGGATTTGATACTGTATACGCAATGAGCGATAGAGAAGACGATTCTCGCATCGGTATCAACTCCAGCGCTCTCTTCTTCGGCGCCTATGCCCCAACTGCAATTGCTACTTTTTACATTGGTACTGTTGCCCTACTCGGCTGGCTTGGTTTAACTATTAATCTTCATATTGCTTTTTGGCTAAGTCTTGCAGTTGCAGCTATTGGCTGGGCTTGGCAATTCGTAAGCCTCAAAAATGACACCGTTTCTAGTGTAGCATATAGCGAGATGTTTAGGCAAAATGTCTGGATCGGATTTATTTTACTAGCGGGAATGATAGCTGGTAACTTGGTGTGAGGATATTGAGAAAGTAAATGTCAACTACAATTACAATTAATAGTAACCAAATTAATACTTTGGACACATCACCAGTTGTCAAGGTAATAGAAGAAATTCTCGACCGGAATACAATTCTTACTCAGGAACAACAGCTAGTTTTTAATATTGATTATGCAAGAGAAGCAGACGACCCGCGCGAACTTTCAGAAATACCCGAAGTCCGTTTATGGTTTGTACGTCTTGATACACGTTACCCGTGGCTACCGTTTCTGCTAAATTGGCAAGAAAAGGAATTTACTCGGTACACAGCAATGTTAGTACCGCATCAGTTCACAAAAGAAGGAATACAATACAATCCGGAAGCACTAGAAATATTTTTAATGGGCAAGATTTTTGTTTTGACCGACTGGCTTAAACAACAAAAAATACCCCACCAGTCCCGACTCAAAGCAATGGCAAAACTATTAGGGTACGACCTAGAAGACGAACTATTTCAAATGCTATAACCTCTCCCCTTCTAGGGGCTACCGTGTACACACAAGTATCTTTTTCTTATCTTTCTTTGTGTCCTTTGTGTCTTTGTGGTTCTTTAAAGAGATAAACCACAAAGACACAAAGGACACAAAGAGAAGAATATAAGGGGGTTATAAAAAATATGTGTACAAGGTAGCTTCTAGGGGAGGGTAGGGGCAAAGGTTAACTCATACGACTCAATGCCGAACTAAAAGCATACTCAACAGCTTTCGACTCACTAGGTAACAAAGCTTGCCAAACACGGTAATCATTTAACTCTAAAATCAAGTTAGCCATCTCATCAACTTGAACCTGCTTCAATATTTCGTGCTGCATATATTCAAATTCAATTGCATTTCCACCTGCTTCCAATATTAATGATGCAGCTTCGATAAATTTGTTCATAACAACTTGCATATAATTTTCGCCTACCGTTTCCGAAAAGATAGCTGAGGCATTAAATACTTGATATTCTCTAAATAACAAATTAGAAATTTTCCTGCCCTCTGGATTATTCCAATTTGGCGGTAGGTGGACATCTAGATATTTGTTTTCCTGATATCTATATTTAAGATACTCATTAATATCTACAGCCTCTTGAACAAGTTTGTCACCTGCTAAAAGTCGATAAAGCGGCAAGAGACTTGTATCAATATTTGTATCCCGAAATACTTTTTCTTGACCTTTAGGACATTCGTACAAAAGGTAAGTCCAGATTCCTGGATTCTCTGCTCCCTGTTTATCAGCCTGGTAGAAGGTAACTGTACCATCTTTCTCACAGTGGTAATAAGCATTGTGAATATCGATTATGTCATATCCACGTAATTTTATACACTCCATGATTTTTTTCAATATGCCAGTTATGTGAAGTGGCTGACTTTCCACTTGGATGTATCGTTTGCCGCTAGTTACAAAGCTATGTAATTGAATCGCCATTTTATTATTGTCCTCTTGAGGGTATCAAATCTGTCTGTAGATGCGCCTGATTTACGGCAAGAGGGAAGCTGGAACACAGAACATGGCGGTTATATCTTACCTGTGTACATCACACCAAAATAAAAACACTAGTAACTTTTATGTCACCTATAAAAGCAGACAACCTCAGCCCTTCTGTCAAAGAATTATCTTACTTTTACCCCAAACGTTTTTATTTCGATAGATTGTTTTGTTACATGAATCCAAACTTCTAACTTACTTTCTTGATTTAAGATGCACGCAATAACTTTCAGTCACTTAACGAATCTTTTTTTACATCCATCTTTAGAAGTATTCCTATCAATTTTCTACATTGATTTACTTCTTTAGGTAGATGCTGCTGCTCTAATTTCAAATGTAAGTTTGCTAATTGTTAAATAACATACTTGACAAATCAAAATAGATGCAATATCGGCGGTGATAAGTGAAATAAAAGCAATGCACAAAGACTTACAAACATGCGTCCTTGCTTTTGCCTTTATATTGTTCCCAAAGATTTATCGGAACTAACAGATTAATCTAAAAAATCTCAATTTTTTTTTGGCAAATTGGAAAACCTTACTATGTAAGCCTTTAAGGTATAATGCTAGTACCACAACTCTCCTAAATCTGTAAGCTCAAGTGACACGACAAGCCAAAACCTGTGAGAACTGGTAGTTTACGAATTCTCACTTCAGGCGCCTAAATGCTCCCCACGTCTCTAACTATTTAATGCACTAACCTCAGATCCAAAGCCTTCGTTTAAAGATTAATATATTACTCAGTTGAGCCTCACTTTGTACAGAGGGGTCACACCACTCATTTAACTCTGAAAATAGGTATTAAGAAATACAATAGATTAGACATACTGCCTGATAACCACGAATGTTAGTTTTAAGACCAGATGAAGGATAGAAACCTATTTTCTTCGTCGATGACTTGTAAGAAAAATAACAATTTTCCTTAAGCTTTTTAAATGTTATACAATGCACTTGATTGTCAGCATTGCAATCTTCTATGCTAATCGAGTCGTCAGCACTAGTAATGGCTTAACTTACAATCAAAACTATTTAATTTGTAAAGGATAAAGTCTACTTGAAACCTAAAGTCCGCGTGTAGAACCTATAAAAATAAATAAATTAAACTTAATCACAATCACCGTGCGTTTGTATTTGAAGTACTACTATCAAATACCATTTAGCCTTTTCGTAGCTGTATAAATCAATCAAGTTTTCTGCTTCTAAACTGGCTTTGACTTGGAAGTAATTTCACTTATTTTTGTTTTCTCCGTTACAAACTGTAAACTTGGTAACTTTCAAACTATTAATTGAACTACTGCCATAATTCAAATATCAATTCGGTAGGTTAGTACAAATAATCTATTTGTTATTTTTCTACCTTGCCTTTCAAATAATACTATATAAAATTCTTTTTTGATACAGCTTTAAAAAAAATATTAAGTATTTATTTTTGTTTACAAGGATACAGTCATTTTAATTCTTTGATATATAAAACCTTTTTTTTACATAGATATAAACGTAATTATTTAAGGTTTATTTAGCGTTTCTTGATATTTAATTTAATTTATATGAAATAAAATTATTTGAACTTGTAATTTGTATCAAGGCAGACAAACGAGCCTGCCTAGTGTGGGCGAAAAATTTAATGAACTAATTAACTAACTAGCCACCCCAAATTTTGTCTAAAACGGTCTGAGATGGAATGTCAGCCATTTTACCAGTGGGTGATTTAATGGCAAGGAATTTATCGTTTTGAGTTGGTAGCAACTTAGTGTTGTCACCGGCGCCGAATAAAGCGACTGTAAAAGTTTGGACTGCGACACTTAAGTGCATGGGATAGCTATCGGTACATATCATTAAGTTGGCGCCAGCAATCATTGCGGCTAATTTACCGACATTATCGGGGGTAGTAACTTTAAGATTTGGCGCCGACTCTTTAAGAGTACCTACCAATTCTTCACTGTCCTTAAGAGCAACCGCGACTATCGGCATATCAGGTTGTTTGAGTTGAAAATTTTTAATTATTTGCGACCAATTTTCTGGTGGGTAGATATTATTCAATTCGGTCTCTTGAGTAACTTTGCTTCCAGTACCATAAATTAGTACATACCCCGTATCTTTAACTCCAAGTCGTTTTTGTTCATTATTAGCCCATTCGATATCACTAGAAGGAACATTGAGGGTTAATTCAGGACAAGGAGAATTAATACCTAAGCCTTTTAGCAAATCATGATAAGTACTAGCAATGTACTGGTTGGAGTTGATTGGAATTTTACTAGTCAAAAATCCCGAACCTTTACCTTGAAAGCCGATACGGGTAGGAATTCCAGTCAACCATAGAATTAGGCCAACAGCCCAGCTTTGTTCCAGGGTAATTGCAATATCGTACTCACGGTCACGAATTGTGCCAACTAAGTTACCCCAGTCAGCCAAGCTATTACGGTCTTTCCAATCGAATGTTAACACTTCTGAAACTGACTTACTTACCCGGTAAGCAGCCTTTGAACGGGGTTCTGCAACGACATCGATCTGCGCGTCTGGGTAACGGCGCGCGAGGGTATCGATGGTGGGAAAAAACAGAACCTGGTCGCCTATTCCACCTGAGACAAGGGCTACTACTCGCATAATTCTTGTTTAAGCTTTGTTATACGGCTGACTCGCTCATTATTTTATTGGTTAATTGGGGAAAGGGGAACCAAAGGGTAAATTTTGGGGTAAACTACTTTTCCACCACCCTTTTTCCCTCTTACTATGTATCTATTAATTCCTGCTGCGGGTGTGGGCAAACGCATGGGAAGCGAGCGTAATAAGCTTTTACTCTCGCTTTTGGAGCGTCCTATCATCGCTTGGACATTACTTGCCGCAGAAGCTTCACAAGCAATTCGTTGGATTGGTATTATATCCCAGCCTACTGACTGGGAAGACTTGAAGCTAATTTTAGCTAGCTTAAACTTGAGCAAAACAGTAGAGCTTATTAAAGGCGGCGCCACTCGCCAAGAATCTGTGTACAATGGCTTAAACGCGCTGCCAAGTCATGCAGAACAAGTACTAATTCATGATGGCGCCAGATGTCTTGCGACTCCGACACTATTCGATAGGTGTGCGACTGAAGTGCGCTCAATACCTGGTTTAATTGCAGCAATACCCGTAAAAGACACGATTAAAGTTGTTGATTCTAGTGGGATAATTCAAAGCACACCCAACCGAAAAAACTTATGGGCTGCACAAACTCCCCAAGGATTTGATGTCAAGCTGTTAAAACAGTGCCATGAACAAGGAGTTGACAAAGGTTGGGAAGTTACTGACGATGCAGCTTTATTCGAGAAATGCGGTTACAACGTCAAAATCGTTGAAGGGGAAGAAACGAACTTGAAAGTGACCACGCCTCAAGATTTAGCAATTGCTGAATTTATTCTTAATCAGAGGGTTAAGAAAATATCAATCAGTACTATTGACGCTATCAAAATATAATGATACAATGCGTGCCACTTGTTATTCGTCCGATTGTCTTTAATATAAATGTTAATGCCTAACCAATAGTTATTAACAGTTTAATAATTAGTACAAGATGCTAATTAAATTAGTGACGTGCTGACTAATGACCAATGACCAATAACACTAAGCCATGAGTATAGCAGCGACAAAAATCGAAGCAATTCTCTATTTGAAGGGCAGACCCTTGTCTATCGGTGAAATCGCCGAGTATGCCGCGTGTGACCGTATGGCGGCAGAAGAAGGAGTTATCGAGTTAATTGACGAATATGCCCGTCGAGATACTGCTCTAGAAGTAGTAGAAACACCTAGTGGCTACTCCTTACAGGTACGCTCAGATTATCAAGATTTAGTACAAACACTTATTCCTGTAGAGTTAGGTGTAGGTGCCTTACGGACTTTGGCGGCAATAGCGCTGCACAACCCAATTAAACAAAGTGATTTGATAGAAGTGCGTGGTTCAGGAGCATACCAGCATGTTACGGAACTAGTTGAGCAAGGCTTTATCCGTAAACGTCGTGACGGGGACTCGCGCTCATACTCACTACAAACAACATCGAAGTTTCACCAATATTTCCAAATCGAAAAACTTCCCCAACCTTTTGTCACCCGACAAGAAGAACGGCAGTTAGAATTAGAACTCTTACCACAAGTAGAAGCAAGTTAAGTTAGCCGCGCGCACTCAGGGATTGTTAATTCACCCTATTGTGGGAGGAATGTGGCTTACAACAATGCTATGGTTTAGAGTAGAATTAGCAATTAAGCTAAAAAAATAGCCAATGGTATTTGACCCTAACTTTTTGAATGACAGCTTCGATGAACACACTTCGCAGCTTCCTTTTGAGAGCTTTGAGGAAAACCCTAATCCGTTACTCAAGTATCTCCAACACCAGC
>NZ_JBXXZH010000283.1:0-10970 GCF_059640475.1 Calothrix sp. CBUCES-K 9914 | reverse complement strand
TCTTGAGAGATACTTGCTCATGCGGGTTCGTTTATATAAATTTTATTCGATTTTGTTCGCGTTAGAAAAACGCGAACAAACTTTTCTTTATTTTAGGCTATGCTCCCGCTTAACCGAGCAGTATTGATGTCGCTGACTCATTTACGTTAAGACTGCCAATATTGGCAGTAATTTGATTGCTAGAAATACTGTTCGTACCTTTACTGGTTACAGCAGACACGTCAAGAATACTTTCAAGCGGCAAGTTATCTTTAAGTGTAACTCCCGTTGCATTAGAAGCACCTATATTTTTAACAGTAACGGTATAGTTAACTTTATCTCCCAACGTGAGAGGAGCAGTTATTGGACTTACGGTTACTTGCAAATCGACACCAGTAGCAGTTGTTGGTGTAAGCGAAAGATTGTAGTTGGTGTCGCCATCGTACTGGGAAACTTTTACAAAGTAGTCTCCTGCGGGTAATGCCGCAATATTAATATTTTCATCTTGATTATCTGTCGTTTCAGATAGCTTAATTACTTCGTCTGAAGAAATTACGCCATCTCCATTTTTATCTTGAGACAATTCTAGATCGGCATCTGCTGATAAGCCACTAAGTTTGAGCGTTAAGCCACTGGGATTTGTGAGGGTAAAGCGGTAATAGTCAGTAGGATCGACATTTCCAACAAAGTCGCTTTGGGTTGAGGTGGTTAAAGAGTTGAGGTTGAAGGCAGTGGCAAGGGTACTACCTGCTTTATCGGTTGGAATAACTGATGGGGTTGCAGAAAGGTTGAGGTTATAGTTTGTATTACCGCTATTACGTCCCAAATGTAAAACATAATTGCCTGCGGCTAATCCTGTATGACTAATTTTTTCGCTAGCATCTCCTTCTTCATCAGATACTGCGATGATTTCATCAAAATCTAGAATGCCGTCATTATTTTTATCTTGTCCAAGTTCGGCAAACAAATCACCATTTGATAAGCCAGTTACATCAACGCTCAAATCGCTGGTAGAAGATAGAGTGAAGCTATAGTAATCATCAGTATCAACTTGACCGATGAAATCCGATTGCTGGGCATTATTGCCAATATTTGCCAAGTTTTTGGCATTGGTTACTGTATTTCCCGCGTTGTCAGTCGGAACTGGTAGAGGAGGAACTGTTAAACTAAGTTTAAAGCTAGTATCACCACTCTTTTGAAAAACTCGAAGGTAATATAATCCTTCATCAAGGTTGGTGAGATTAATGGTCTCAGATTCGTTTCCTGACTTTGTTGAACTTGCAATTACTTCACCGTCTTGGCGAGTACCGTCCTCACTAAAGTCTTGAAATAATTCAACATCAACATCTCCAGATAAACCATTTAGCAATACATTAAAGTCTCTCGGAGTAGTAAAATAGCCTTCCTCATCTTGCAGACTTCCAATAGTAAAACTATAATACTGTTCTGTGTTAGTTGTACTGATAGTACCAGTCAGACTTTTGCTATCTTCTAAATTACCAAGATCGATAATGCCAGGAAAAGCATTTACTTCGACAGTGTTCGCAAATAAAGGGCTAGCAAGATCAAGAGAATTACTAATTACAGGAAAGTTGTTAAGTAGTAAGCTTCGATTTGTTGATGCAGAGTTTTGAGGAATAGGTATCTCAAAATGTATATGATCAAAATGAACCTGTTGATACTGAATAACTCCAGTATCAAAGAACCTAGGATCGTTGTAAAAAATTCGGGGAGTTCCAGGGAACGCATCAAGAAGTGTTTGAACTTGTGCAATAGTTTGTGAAAAGACAAATAAATTGGCATTATGTATAGCAGAAACTATTGGTTTTATCAATGTTCCATTTAGATTTCTACTAGCAATGTCAGCAGTCTTGACTCCTTTAAGAACATCTGATGGAACATTAGGATTGCCTGCTGGTCATCATAACGGACTACTTTCCCACGCAGTGGATAAAGATTTGCCTCTGGTTGGCTGGGTGATGCAACAGTCTGTTGTGGAGTTTTAGTTTCGAGTATAATTACCTCCACAGCATCCCCTGCATAAAAAGGTAAGCCACGCAGTGTTAAAGTTCCATCTTCAGCTAAAACAGCTTCGACTTTGTGAGCATTCATCTTGTTACTCCTATTTTTAATAGAGAGGGAAAAAGAGAATATTTGTTAATTAGTGTGTTGATTCGGATTCTAACCTTTTTCTAAATTCAGCTAGCGCTTGTTCTTCCGTACTAACTACAACGCCTGGTTTTGCTCGCATAATCGTTAAGTAATATTGAAAAGCATCCTCATCCTCTGGATGCTGTTTAATGTAATCTCGCAATTCTTTCTTAGTTAATTGTTGATAGTTACTCATCTGATTAATTCCTCGCCATTACTTAAAATTTCTACTTCAATTGTTTCACCTATTAAAACCACAATTCGTTGTGAGCGAGTATCGTACCTTGTTAATTCTATTGTTCTGAGTAAGTTACTTGCCCGTACACATATACGAAAAAAGGTTTTTAGTTGTTCTACTGTAGGCACTAGTTTAATTTACCTCCTTATTACTATTATCGCGTAGATATCTTGACTGTTGTTACCTGGTAATCGCTCACACCAAGCGAAGGGTGGAGCTATTGATACGAAGCCCACCTACGTGGGCTAGCCTCTTTAGCCCACGTAGGTGGGCTTTGTTCTATTAGCCACGCCCTTCGCTTGGTGTTGGCGGGTGACGGTAGATAAGAGAACGAGGAGTTTAACCGCCACCCTCTTACCCCACATTTCCCAGCATTTCCAATTGGTCAAGCAACTTTTCTACCTGTTTGCGTTTAGATGGGTCTGACCAAATACGCGACTTTCTTAACTTGGCAGTTGCAGCAGTAAAGCGCTCTTTGTAATTGTTTGACTCAGTTTTCTGGGTAGTTGGGGTTTTATTCTCACTGATATATTGCTTGATTTCGCTTAAAGACCAGTTTTGGGCAATAGCTTGTTCTAAAAAGGCAGTGCGCTCATCTTTATCTTGAATCTGAGCAATGGCTTTGGCTTTGGTATACTCAACGGCGCCTTTCCGTAGTGCATCAAGGATATCGGATGGAAGGTTTAACAACGGCAAGCGGTTATTAGCAAACGATTCCCAAGTCATTAACCCCAAGCCATCAAACACTTCTTCTACAACAGTAAGGTCTGGATTTATTTGTTTATCATCTTCTTTCCCAATAACGTTATTGGAATCCTCAGACTCTAATACATTTGACTCAACATCATTATTATCATCTAAATTATCCGGCGCCTCTAAACTAACCTCATCCGAAGCACCTGTTGACTCTAACTGCTTTTTTCCAATAACGTTATTGGAAGACTTAGCAGCTTCTTTGCGCTCGTGTTGCAGGCGCCGCAATAATGGCGGAATTTCTTCAAGATTTCGACCTAGTTTAAGAGCCAGCAGTTGCAGGATGCCTTCCGTTTCCTCGACTGGGTTAAGGTCTTCTCGCAGTAAATTTTCTATCAGTGCCAGTTGATAAGCTGCGTTGTCGTCTAACTCTCTAATAACGACGGGAACTTCTTTTAATCCAATTTCTAATGCTGCACGGTAGCGTCGCTCACCTGCTACTAATTCGAGTTTTCCTGCATCAACAATGCGTACCAATAAAGGTTGCAAAATGCCATGCTGTTTTATAGACTCAGTTAACTGTTTTAATGCCTCAGAGTCAAAATAACGGCGCGGTTGTGCCGGCGGCAGAGAAATCTGGTCTAATTGGATAGACACTTGAGAATCGGAATTGTTGGCGCCTGTAGTGTCCCAAGGTACTTCGATTTTGCTTTTCAGGGGTTGGCTGGTTTTAGTGCGTCTCATGGTAATGACTCTAAACTAACGGCTATATTTTTCAAAATTTCAACAGAGGGATGCTTTGGTTCATACACCGCAAGGGGCATTCGCTCTTCTGATGCATCAACAAAAGCAGTAGAGCGAGGAATAGGGGCAAAAATAGTTCCGGCGCCTGCTAGTTGTTCCGTGATGGCTGCTAAAGTACGAGTGTCCTGGGAATTGCGCGCGTCATATTTTGTCGGCACAAATCCGGCTATTTGCAGTTTGCGGTTCGGTTTGTTACGAACAGTAGCCACCGTTTTTAACAGTTCACCTGTGCCCTCAAAAGCTTTGAAATGGGTTTCTAGAGGCACAAGAACATGAGTAGCGGCAACAAGCGAGAGGTAAGAAAGCAGCCCCAAACTGGGAGGGCAATCTATCAATATAAAATCATAACCGCCTTCAACTAGTTCAATAGCCTCTTTCAGACGAAAATCCCGCATCACAGCACTAACCAATTGCATCTCCGCCGTACTGAGAGAAATGTTAGCAGGAACTAAATCCATACCATGAATATTCTCAACAATAGGCAGGGGTTGTTCCTCCACAATAGCATTGTGGACAGTTTGTTCTAAATCCCTCGGAACCAAGCCCATAAATATAGTTAAACTGGCTTGGGGGTCTATGTCAATAAGCAGGACACGATGTCCCAGTTGCGCTAGTTGGTAGCCCAGGTTCTGAGTAAGCGTGGTTTTGGCAACACCTCCCGCCTGGTTAAAGACTGCGATGATTCGGCTCATATGTGAGTTTTGTTTACCTGCCCCGTTATACATAAAGATAACTGGGAACGGGGACAATTGGCGCCGTTTTTTTTGGAGAGAGGGCGCCTGTGTTTTGTTTCTAACATTTAATTAACCAAGCAGATACAAATAAACCTCTTGTGGAGCAGGCATCCTTGCCTGCCCTTGCACACTGCATTTAAGCAGAAACTGCTATCCTATATAATAAGACTTAAAGCTCTGTGAGGTTTCATGAAATCAATTGAGCAACTAACAGAAGAACTCCTAGCACTTCCTAGCGCATCCAGGGCGTTATTAGCCCAAAAGCTAGTTGAAAGCTTGGAGTTTGATACTGAACCAACAATCCAAGCAGCTTGGATAACTGAAGCTCTTAAACGGCGTTCAGAAATTCGCTCTGGTTCTGTGCAACCAATTCCAGGAGAAGAAGCTCTTGCTACTGTAAGACGGTTGCTAGAGCCATGAAATATGTATTTCATCCCGAGGCTCTCACAGAATATGCTGAAGGTGTTAAATATTACACAGAGCAACGGATTGAGGTGGCACAAGCATTCATCGATGCTATAGAGGATGCAATATATAGAATTAGAGAGGCGCCTACACGCTACGCTGTAATTGACGAGGATGTACGGCGATGTATGACACGTCGTTTTCCGTATGGAATCCTTTACACAATTGAGCAAGACTATATTCTTATCTTGGCGGTCATGCATTGCAGTCGAGAACCTGGATACTGGAAAAATCGTAGATAGACTTTACTTATCATTCATTTGTTTGAAAGATTTTATGCTCTTCGCTCCTACTGCGGCACCGACTCTTATAACGTCCGGTGTCCGCATATGAAAATATTCGAGTGCTTTTTTCCAATAACGTTATTGGAAGAACATAGTTTTCTGAAAGCGTTTAGTTGCAGGCGCCTTTTTATAGCGGAGGTTAAAAACTGCGTACTCATGGCGAGAGGATGGGTTTTGTTTACTTGCCCCGTTATACATAAAGATAACTGGGAACGGGGACAATTGGCGCCGTTTTTTTGGGAGAGGGGGCGCCTTCGGTTTTATTTAAGACTTTTAATCAGGTTATATGTGTATAATAGTATAAAATAATTATCTTTGTTTTATGTATTAATACGTATGAAAATAAGATTAATTGATGAGAGATTGGCATTAGTTGTAGCTAGTATAATTCCGCTTGCAGTATTTACGGTTACTGCAACCTTTAATCCAACAGTTCAGGCACAAAGCACAAACTTTTTCTGCCAAAAGAGTAAAGGTGTGCCCGTAACCTATGCTCGCACCCAAGCGGGAAACATCCCAATTATTCGTTGGATATCTGGTGAGTTCCCTCCTCCTTGGACACCTATGCAACGTTGTGTTGAGGTATCTCGAAGATTTCAGAAGAATTATGATAACGGTACTCTCAAAGTTCTGAAAGTTGGCAGTTTTAATAAGCAAACAGTCTTATGCACTGCTACCAGCACCAGCGACCCTTGTACAGATAACACTTTATTATTTACTTTCAAACGTAACAGTAAGCCCAAGCAGACTCTAGAAAAGTTACTGGATAAGCGTGGGTTAGCGGCAGGGAAGATATTAAGTGAAAGTCAAGATAAAAGTTCTATCAACATTGATATAAACTTATATTTAGACTACGCTACTGTTGAGTCAACTACTAACACAAAGACAAATATTAACTCTAAATAAGTTGGGTGTAAAAATTAGCAATGTTTATAAACAGGAAAGCAAGTGAGTCAATAAGGTCAACATCAAATGGGTTTAAACAAATTTGCACTGTTTATTTGTCTTGGTGGTTTATCAATGATACTACCAATACGAACTGCGTTTGTTAAAACTGTTGCTTTAGACACTAGTATTGAATGGAAGGTTACTCAACTTAAACAACCACTTTTTCAACCAAAACTAGAACATTTGAGGCATCAATCTCAATCAATTACAGTCAAAGTACTATCACAAGATTATTTAGGTTCAGGCATTCTTGTAAAAAAAACAAGGTACAATTTATACTGTATTGACCAATGCTCACGTACTTAGAGCAGACGACCCCCCATATCGCGTTCAAACACCAGACGGTCGCATTTACCCAGCCAATTTACTTAGAAGCTTAAGAAGAAGCAAAACTGATTTGGCGTTGTTGCAATTTCGTAATGCTAGCAGTATTTACACTGTAGCATCGCTCGGTTCTTCTCCATCAGTGGGGGATGAGGTATTTATTGGAGGATTTCCATTTGATGAAGATGGAACTCAGGTCAAAAATTTTTTGTTCACTCCCGGCAAAGTTTCGTTGATTTTGAATAAAGCTTTAGAGGGTGGCTATCAAATTGGTTACACTAATCTCGTCAAAAAAGGCATGAGTGGGGGACCTCTATTGAATAAACAAGGTGAGGTTATAGGTATAAATGGAATGCACGCTTACCCGCTTTGGGATATTCCCTCCGTATTTATGGATGGTTCCCAGGCAGATAAAGATTTGCATGAAACAATAAACCGTCTGAGTTGGGCTGTACCTATGGATACAGTATTACGGGTGCGCTAGGGAACACAGATGGCTTTAAGTAGTCATAGAACCAAACGAAATTATTGCTTCGAGGTTTTATCTGCGTGGAGATTTGCATTTACCAAATATTTTTAGTGACGTATCGCTTCACTCAAGTAAAACTATTTTGAGAGAAAATAATGAAACCATACCATCGACTTGTACCATCACTGATAGGAGTATCAATTGTTTTTGTACAGACACAAATTGCTGTAGCGCAATCTCAAGTAGATGTCAAAGCAACTGCTCAACAAATTACAGTACAAATTAAGAGTAAAAATTCAAATGGTTCAGGAGTCATTATAAAAAAGGAGGGCAATACTTATACTGTACTTACCGCCAATCATGTAGTCGAAAATTCTCAAAGCCAATATCAAATAGTAACCCCAGATAGTCAGAGTTACACTATCAACACCAAAATTAAGCGACTTGTACCAGACTTAGATTTAGCTATTGTCCAGTTTAACAGCAATAAAACTTACAGAACTGCTAAAATCGGCAACTCTGACAAAGCTATAGCAGGCACAAAAGCTTACGTATCTGGTTTTATAAATACTTATACATTTACCGAAGGACGGGTTACTGCCAATGCTTCCCAGCAAGCCGAGCGTTATAACTTAATATACAGCAATGATACATCACCCGGAATAAGCGGTGGTGCTGTACTAAATGAAAAAGGTGAATTAATAGGAATTCATGGTCGGGCTGACACAACTATACCTTTTGAACAAAATGCCAACATTCTATCCTATAAAAATGGCTTCAATAAAGGTATTCCCATCAATGAATTTTTAATAAATTCACAAGAAATAGGAGTAAATCTTGGCATTACTCTTCCTGAAACTCCTAAAAATACAGCACCCAAGGCTGACGACTTTTTTGTTCAGGGAGGCGAAAGGCGCGAAAAGGGGAATTATCAAGGAGCATTAGCCGCTTACACCAAAGCCATTGAACTAAACTCCAAATATGCTGATGCATACTTCCAACGAGGACTTATCCATATTCAATTAGGAGATAATCAAGCAGCATTCGCTGATATAAATCAAGGAATTTCCATCAATCCAAAAGAAGCTGATGCTTATATTGTTAGAGGGGTTTTCCGTGCTTTCTTAAATGGAGAAAATCAAGAGGCGATAGCTGATTTTAAACAAGCAATAGATATTAATCACGAAAATGTAAATGCTTATTTATTTCGAGGTTATACTCGGGCATTTTTTGGAGAAAAGAATGAAGGAATTGCTGATATTAACTATGCTGCAAAAATTGATGCCAATAATTCCTATATTTACTTATTTAGAGGGATTATTCTCATGCAGTCAGGAGATAATCAGGGGGCAATCGCTGACCTAAATAAAGCAATTAGTGCAAACCCTAGTGATGCTAGCAGCTACTTAGTTAGAGGAATGGCGCGCGCTGGAACAGGAGATAAACAAGGAGCAATTAGTGATTTTAACGAGTTAATTAGGCTCCAGCCTAATTTACCCGTTGCCTACACAATGCGAGGAGCAATTCTTTCTGATTTTGATAACCAGCAGGCATTTACAGATTCAAATGAAGCAATTCGACTCAACCCAAATCATGCCCTTGCCTATTTTGTTCGGGCTAATGCCCGCTCTGGGCTGGGAGATAAACGCGGAGCAATTGCTGATTATGACGAAGGAATTCGTCTCAATCCCAAACTTGCTGGTGCTGCTGATATCTACTTCAAGCGGGGTATGGTGCGTGCGGATTTAGAAGATAACAAGGGGGCAATTACCGATTATACCGAAGCACTGAAATTCAATCCTAATAATGGTAATACTTACTACAATCGGGGTCTTGCTTACAAACGGCTAGGACAGAAACAGGCAGCAATTGCAGATTTTCAAAAAGCCGCAGAACTTTATCAAAAACAAGGGGAAAAAAATGATTATCAGGATGCACTTACCCGCATTAATGAGCTTGAAAAATAGGGGAGCATCCTAAATGTTTAAATCTTAGCGATTTAAATAAAAGTAATAGGAGATAAATTAATGAAGTATTATTTTGGACTCGCATCAGTATTTATAGGAGTATCGATTACTATTTTGCAAACAGAAATCGCTTTTGCATTATCTCCGGAAGAGGTGAGCAATATTGCAAACGAAATTACTGTAAAAATAAAAAATCAAAGCGTAAACTGTGAACGTCAAGAGTGTGGTTCAGGGGTAATCATCAAGAAAGAAGGTAAAATTTACACTGTTATGACTGCTGCTGAGGTAGTTAAAAATTCTCAATATAAATATGAACTTATTACTTTAGATAATAAAATCTACCCATTAAATATAAGTAGCATCAAAATTTTACCAAAAATAAATTTAGCAGTTTTACAATTTGCTAGTAATGAAATTTATACCATTGCCCAGATAGGTAACTCAGACCAATCTCTTAGAGAGACAAATATTTATGTGGCGGGTTATCCCAGCAATACAACAATTAAAAGCATAATTTACTTTACCGAGGGTAAAATTACCGCTAATGCTTCCCAAGCACAAAGTGATGGATACACTTTGGAATATAACAATAATACTTTACCAGGAATGAGCGGTAGTCCAATTTTGAATGAGAAAGGTCAACTGATAGGAATTCATAGTACTGCCGAAACTCCAAAACTCAAAAAAATTGGAGAAGACAGTTACTCTGGTAAGACCACTAATAACAGAGGTATTCCCATTAATACTTTTGTGAGACGCTCCTTAGAGGTAGGTATAAATCTTGGTATCCGTCTTCCTGATCCTCCTATAACTACGGGAGAGCTAAATCCCAGTATCCGTCTTCCTAATTCTCCTACACTTACACCACGTAAAGCCGATGATTTTTATATTCAGGGTTCAGATAAATATAGTAAAGGAGACTATCGAGGAGCGATAGATGCTTACACCCAAGCGATTCAAATTAATCCTGACTACACATATGCTTTCGCTTATAGAGGTTATGCTTACGCTCAACTAAAAAACTTCCAAGAAGCAGTTAACGATTTTAACCAAGCGCTTAGGCTAACCCCCAATGATGCTGATGCATACAATGGTCGAGGGATTGCTCGCGCTCAGTTAGGAGATAAAAAAGGGGCTATTGCTGATTTTACTGAATCTATTCGTCTTAATTCAAAGAGCCACGGGGCATACTTCAATCGTGCTCTTGCGCGCAGCGAATCTGGTGATAATCAGGGAGCAATAGTTGATTATAGCGAAGCCATTAGATTTAATCCAAAATATTTTGAAGCTTACTTCAGTCGAGGCATCTCTCGCGCTAGCTTAGGAGATAAACAAGGCGCCATTACTGATTATACCGAAGCTATTCGTCTCAATCCCAAATATTCTGAAGCCTATAACAACCGAGGAATCCTCCACGCTCTAATGGGAGATAAACAGAGTGCGATAACTGATTTAAACGAAGCAATTAAATTTAATCCCAATAATGTCCAAGCTTATAACAGTAGGGGAATTGCCCGCACTCAAATCGGAGACCATAAAGCAGCCATTACTGATTTTACTGAATCTATTAAACTTAATCCTAAAGATGCTGGGACTTATTTCATTCGAGGTATCTCTCTTACTAGCTTAGGGGATAAACAAAGTGCAATTACTGACTATACCGAAGCTATTCGTCTCAATCCCAAATATTCTGAAGCCTATAACAACCGAGGCAATCTCCGCGCTCAAATCGGAGAGCATAAAGCTGCTATTACCGATTTTACTGAATCTATTAAACTTAATCCTAAAGATGCTGGGACTTACTTCAATCGAGGTATCTCTCTTGCTAGCTTAGGAGACAAACAAGGTGCTATTACTGATTATACCGAAGCTATTCGTCTCAATCCCAAATATTCTGAAGCCTATAACAACCGA
>NZ_JBXXZH010000282.1:0-10972 GCF_059640475.1 Calothrix sp. CBUCES-K 9914 | reverse complement strand
TAGCTAACCATCTTGACAAATCCGATTTGAGAGGGAATGAAACAGCCCTGCCTTATTAAGGGGAGTTGGGGGGATTAATTACACTAAATAATTTATGCAGTTAGATACAATTACTAAGTTTCTAAACACTTTTTTCAAGGTTGAACGTTATGACGAAGATGAACAAGGTGGTATATATTTACCTTCCGCGCGCTCTATTCAGCGTTTAGGTTTAGCGCTGGAACCTTGGGATGGTTTATATGACTGGGTAAAAAGTCATGATATTGACGCATTATTTTTACATCGTCCTTGGAAGCTTGATGTTGAGCAACTTCCACCAGATATAGGGGTAATTTCTTATCATTTGCCGTTTGATGAATCTTTGACGCTGGGCTTTAATTCCCGTTTAGCTGATGTTTTAAGCTTGTCTAATTTAGAAGTAATTGGAGAAAAACAAAATAGACCTATTGGTATGATTGGACAGGCGCCTAATCAAAGTTTTACTAGTATATGTAATTGTGTCAATGAAATTTTTGGAGGGTACGAGCAAATACGGGCGGCACATGAAAGCGAAGTGAGAAAAATAGCTGTGGTTGGCGCCATGACAGATTTGCTGGTACGAGAAGCTGCGTTACAAGATGTTAATGTTTATATAACAGGACAAATAAGACAACCAGCGGCACAAGCGATCATAGATACACAAACATCAGTAATTGCCATCGGCCATTATCGTTGTGAAGTTTGGGGCTTAAATACCCTCGTTAGCATCTTACAACAACGGTGGTCAAAGTTAGCGCTAATCGTAAATAGTTAATTGCTGACTGGTATTATAAAAGTGCTTAAAATTGATAATTTGAATCGAACCACACCACTTTAAAATATAAAAAGCTCCACTCTCTCAATCCCACTCAGCACTCAGAATTTAGCACTCAGCACTTAAGTAAAGCTTGAAAGCGGTCATCATGACGTACTGCATCGAATTGAGAGTCTGTTTTAATAATTGGTAAATACTTCTCTGGATGGATGCTAATCGCTTGGCGAAGATTTTCAACTGCACGGTCTATATTGTTTAATATCATGTAGCAGCGACCTCGGTTATACCAAACAGCGTCATCACTTGGTGCTAGTTCGAGAGCTTGATTGTAAGAAGCAATGGCGTTTTCGTAGTCTTTCAAATGTTCCCAAGCAATACCTTTGTTTAGCCAAGCCTTATAGTACTGTGGTTGAATCACTAACGCACGGTCAAAACTAAGAATTGCTTTGTCGTGGCGCCCCCATTCCAGCAAGTTTACACCACGATAGTACCAAGCCAGCAAATTTTTCGGGCTAAATTCTATCGCACGGTCGTAGCTATTGAGAGCTTCCTCATAGCGTTTCAACTGCTTTAGAGCATTGCCTCGGTTATACCATGCCCAATAAGCATCAGGCTGTAATAAGAGCGCGCGCTCAAAGCTAAGAATCGCTTTTTCATACTGCCCCAAATCACATAAAGTCAAACCACGATTATGCCACGCAGTCGTTCCATTTGGATTAAACTCAATCGCGCGCTCAAAGCTGTTAAGTGCTTCATCATAACGTTCTAATTTACCAAGAGCTATAGCTCGATTATGCCAAACCCAGCAATCATCGGTCTTATAAACTAGCATTTGGTCAAAGCAGGTAATCGCTTGTTCGTGCTTGCCCAATGAACCTAACGCAAAACCCTTCTGAAATAATGCTTCGGGATACTCTGGCTTACATCGCAGCGCTTTGTCAAAACTTGCAATCGCTGCCTCAAACTTCTCCGTCTTGTTACGGCGGAGTCCTTGCTGGAAAAAAAACTCTGCTTCCAAGCTCAATGACAATTTAAATGAATTTGGCATCATACCTTAGACTGATTTTCAACTCACATTTCTAAAAACAATAGCATGACTTGATAGGTAAGTTGTTAACCTATGATAAAAAATCTTAAGATTATAGATATTTTTGTAACAATAAACACATAGATAATAGTTAATAGTTATAGATGTAACCATTCCACGGGAATAATCACATAAAGCAACGGCGCCCGTATCACAGGCTTTCCAGCCTGTGCCATCCCGCCCGTGCAGTCCTACCTGTGTTATGTAAAGATGTATGAATGTAAAATAAATGTAAATTCTCAGTACAACCAAAATTACTTATGGCAAAAGCAACGTGGAACGGCGCCGTTTTAGCGGAAAGCGACAAAACTATAGTCGTCGAGAACAACCATTATTTTCCTGCTGACGCAATTAACAAGGAATATTTTAAAGAAAGCAATACTCATACAACCTGTCCGTGGAAAGGTGTTGCAAGCTATTACAGCATTGAAGTTGACGGGCAAGAAAACAAAGATGCTGCATGGTACTACCCTAGTGCAAAAGAAAAAGCAAAACAAATCGAAGGATATGTTGCTTTTTGGCATGGTGTAAAAGTCGAAAGTTAGAATAGTGCGCTCGTGCTGAGTTCTCACACTCCTAACCTTACTCAGCACGAGCGCACTCCTTCTTTTGCTGAGTTGACTCACCCAAACGCTTCACTTTTTTGGTTGTTTCACCTACAGTTTCCCGCAAGTGCATGATTTTTTCAACAGTAAGGTCTATTGCTTGTTCGCTTATAGTGGCGTTACGTGCTGCTATGCTTGCAACTGTGGCAGCAGTTCGCGTGCTATCAGCTACGTTGTGCATTGATTGTGTCATGTCATCAACGGCATCAAGTGTATTGTTAATTTCTGCTGCTTGTCCAAGCGCTTCTTGTGCGAGTCGCCGAATTTCTGCTGAGTTAGAACCAATTGCATCATTAACTTGAGTCGCTGTTGTTTTTACTTTTGTCACAATATCTCGTAGACTAAATTGTCAGGGTTAAAAACTTTACCTGCTCGGTCTGCTCCCGCGTTAGCAATAATTTTTAAATCTTTCCCAACCAAAGTTGCATATTCGATTTGTCTTGCTTTAACTTCGTTTGTTAAAATTTGTTTAACTTCCAACTGAGAAATTTTATTTAACGATTTACCTAAATTATGATTAACTGTCGCACGAATTAGGGCTGAGTTATGTGACTGACGACGAAAGCCAAAACCCATTTGATTAATTTTGATATTATAATTAATATTTGTAACTGCGATTTATGATTTTGCTTGTTCGAGTAATTGGCTTCTCAATCCTTGAGTAATCATTAGTGTGGCGCCCATTCCTATACCTAAGATAGATACTATTTCACAAGCAATTAACGCTATCATTTGCTTATGGCTAATCGGCAAGTTATAGAAATACTCCAAAAATTGCACGCTTTTGCTTTTTGAATTTGACGATGGGACTTGACTGTTGTTATACATAATTAGTTATCCAAGTAATAATTTTTGTAATATATGAAAACGTAGGGTGCGTGACGCTACTATGAATTTCAACGTAGCGCAAAGACGTGTAGCGTCACGCACCAAACTATGAATTTCAACGTAGCGCAAAGATGTTTAGCGTCACGCACCCTACGTTTTCGTGGTAAATACAATTACTGCACAGGCGCGCTTTTACCTGTGCTACGATTAGAGCTTATAATAATTCATGTATAGTATTATTTATTTAGTTGCTCCTGCCATTGGGAAAATAATATCATCTAGAGTGCGTAATAGTTCCTGTTCATTATATGGTTTTGAGAAGTAAGCGCGGGCGCCTAGTTGGATTGCGAGTTGACGGTGTTTGTCGCTGCTACGGGAAGTTAACATTGCTACGGGTATACCTTTAAAGTCAGTGTTAGATTTGACACGTCCTAAGAAGCCATATCCATCCACACGTGGCATTTCAATATCGCAAATAACAGCTTGAACAGTTAAACCTGTTTGGAGCTTTTCAATAGCGTCTTGTCCGTCTTTTGCTTGTTCGACTTTATATCCAGCTTTTTCCAGAGTTAAAGCAAGGAAACGACGCACGTTAATTGAGTCATCAACAATCAAAATAGTGCCTTTTTGATTTTTGGGCGATGCTGGGGGTTTTTCGTGAGATGAATTAATGAAAGGTGTTTTTAAACGCGCGGATGGTAGTTGTTGGTTACGAGGTGTACTTTCGCTCTTCGCAATTGCGTATAATAACTCACTGGCGTTGACTAAAGGCACAACTCGTCCGTCACCAAGAATTGTACAATTGTTAAAGCCTGGAGGTAATGGAATATTACCTTCGACTAAACGTATGGCAACTTCTTGTTCTCCCCAAGTTTTATCTATCTTTACAGCAACTGGTTGGTTGTTACCTCGAATAATTAATATCGACTCGGCATTGATCGCAGGTGCCGTTTCTAAGTTAGGGTTATCAAAGCGAGGACAGTTAAACTCTAAGTATTTTCCAAGACGAACCAGTGGTAGCATATTGCCCTGCCAGTTGAGAACTTCGCCATTTCCCATTGGGTATACAAGGTCTTCTTGTGATAAGAATATTTCCTCGATTATATCGGTAGGGAATGCTAATAACATCCGGTTGCTTTCCACAAGTAGCACTCGTGCCACAGAAAGTGTAAAAGGTACTGAGAGGCTAAATATAGTACCCTGACCTGCATATGTATTAACTTTGACATCGCCTCGCACTAGTTTCAAGTTACTTCTGACCACATCCATCCCAACACCGCGACCAGAAAGAGCGGTAACTTGTTCGGTAGTACTAAAACCGGGTTCAAAAATTAGTGATAGCAATTCTTCTTCGGTTGCAGCAGATAGCAAAGTTTCGTCCAACCCCATTGCTACAGCACGGTTGCGAATTTTATTCAGTGGGATACCACGACCATCATCACGCACTGTAATAATGGTACGGTTGCCTTGGTGCGTCGCTTTGATTTCGATAGTTCCTTGTTCAGTTTTGCCTGCTACAACTCTAGAAGCTGGGTCTTCTATACCGTGGTCAAAAGCATTTCTAACTAAATGCATTAATGGGTCGTTGAGCGCTTCTAATATGCTGCGCTCGATTAAAGTGTTACCACCTTCGATCTTTAACTGTACGTTTTTACCGTATTCGATACACAAATCTCTTAACGCTCGTGGAAAGCGGTCTAAAATGTCCGAAAGCGGACGCATTCGCACTTGAGTTAGTTTGCGCTGGAGTTGTTTCGAGGTTTTGTTGAGTTTGCGAGAAATGTTATCTGTATCATCAAGACTAAGTTGTAAGTCAGTTGTGACTTCTTGGACTTGAACAATAGTTTCCATTACCTCCTGCGATAGCAAATTAAGTTCGTTATAGCGGTCCATTTCTAAAGCATCAAAACGATGTTCAATACTATGAACCTCATTTCCATTTGCAAACTCCAAGCTATCTTCGAGTTCTTGACTTGCTGCAAAGTAAGGTGGTACTTCGGAAATTACTGTTGGCTGTGTATTAAAATATTCAGACGCGCGCGTTGAAATTTTGTCATATGCCGCGCGTAAATACTGGTTTTCACGTTCTAGAACATGAACTCGCTGGTTAAGATTACGAACTAGCTTACGCAACCGCTCAAGTTGCAAATTTAATCCGTTACGCTGAATTACTAACTCACCAAACAAATCATTAATTTGTTCAAGTTGCTTACTCGGAACACGTACTGTGTTTTCAGTACCTTCCCGTTCCCTAGCTTTTTCGGGTTGCTCTTTACGCTCTACAGTATCGCTAAGATTTTGCAGTTGATAATCTTGAAATTCGTCACCGCTATTGTAATCAGAAGCAGCGACAGGTTCAAGCAATTCTACTTCCTCAAATTCAGCTGCTGTACTTTCGATTGCGAACGCTGCTTCTAAAGCTTCAAAATCTGTAGTTAAAACTTCATTATCCAACCATGACAATGCTTTTACTTCTGCTACTTCTGCTACTTCCTCGAGTCCGGCGCCTACTTCTATATCACTATATATTTCTGTATCACTTGTAACTGCAATAGAATCAGTAGATTTTGGAGATTGGGTTGTTTCTAGAATTTCAAGTTCGCTAGGCAAACTGTCCAATTGATTTGTTAATACTAGCGCTTGCGAACGGCGCCAGGTATTAAGTGCGGCACGAGCAATAAGGGTAATATGTTCTGGGTCTGCGTATTCTAAGTGATTTGTTACTGACTCACACAAGCGGCTAAACGCTTCTAACTGTAACATCTCCCCTAACCCACCCAACTCAGCCGCCATAATGCTAACCTCTTCTTTGAGGCTTTCATGCTGGTTATCTACAAGCATCGATTCCAGACGCTCTAAACATCCCTCGACCTCAGTTTGAAATAGCAAGGGAATTATATCTTGCCCATCTTCCGATGACAAAATTGTCGAAGCGTCTTCTTCGTTAGGTTCGCCCAAGCGCTCGTGTAAATCGTCGAAAACAGGATAGCAGAAAGTTGCTAACCATTCTGAGTCTAAAACTTGCCCCTGCGAGTGTAGCTCGACGATTTGACGTAACCAGTCAACACCAGTTAACAAGAGACTTTGTAGATCGGTGTCAACTAAAACGGAATTTCGCTTTGTTTTTAAAACCTTGAACGAATCTTCTAAACGGTGTGCTAAATCACTTAACACCCGAAACCCCATCATCCCCGCTCCACCCTTGATCGAGTGAGCTGCTCGCAATGCCGCATTAATTTTATCAATATCAATTCGGTTACTTGTATCGATTTCAAGAAGAACACCTTCGAGCGTATTCAGATAATCCGTCGCTTCCTCCAGAAACTGCATCTGGATTTCATGCTCTTTATCCTGTGACATGATTACTAGCCCTTAGTCATTAGTTATTGGTATTTTTTTATCTGTTTTATTTTTTTTACAAATAATAAGTAACAGGTCATAGTGAGTAACATATCTTATTTACTAGTTAATAGCTAATAGTAACCGAGATGCAAGAACTATCAACTACAAACTTTTATTTTATGCCCTCACTACACACACTCCTGTTACATTCCTGCTCCAATTTTGACTGAACTTTTCTGTACCATTAACTAATTGACTTTGAAAGTGCCAACGGTTGATTGCAGTTGCTCAGATATTGCAACTGTTTCTTGTAATGATTGTGACACTTGTCGCGAGGAATGGCTAGTACGTTGCGAGGATACGGCAATTTGCTTCATTAATTCGCTAACGATGCTAGAGGTTTGTACCTGGGATGCAGTTGCATCCGAAATTGACTGTACCAAAGTATCAATTTGGCGTGATACTTCCAAAATCTGGCTCAAGCTTGATTTTGCATCTTCTACGATATGAGTTCCTTCCACAACTTGTGTGGTTCCCAACTCCATCGCTTGCACTACCTCACTAGTTTCGCGCTGAATGTTTTCTACTATTTGCTCAATTTCTTTTGTCGCTGCTGCTGAACGTGCCGCTAATTCTCCAACTTCTTCGGCGACAACAATAAAGCCTTGCCCTTCTTCTCCCGCGCGTGCTGCTTCGATACCAGCATTAATGGCGAGTAAGTTGGTTTGCATCGAAATTTGATTGATGAGCGCGACCACTCGTGAAATTTGCTGTGTAGACTCACCTAGACGCTTCACTTTCTTGGCGGTTTCTCCTACAGTTTCACGCAAACCCAAAATATTTTGCACCGTCATATCCATCGCTATTCCACTTTTTACGGCAGTGTTACGCGCGGTATTTGCGACAAATGCCGCTTTTTGAGCGTTTTGGGCTACTGATTGCATGTCTTTTGTCATGTTATCAACTGCACCGAGAGTGCGATTGATTTCCCCAGCTTGTTGAAGAGCTTCATCAGCAAGTTGGTTAATTGCCCCTGAGTTAACGTAAATCGCATCGTTAACTTTTATTGCTGTTTGTTGAACTTGTGTAACGATTTCGCGCAAGTTTTCAACAATTGAGTTAAAGAAGTCAGCAACCGTGCCAATTTCTCCGGCAGTAACATCCGCGCGTACAGTTAAATCTCCACTTGCGGCGCCTTCAACTTCGCTAAGTAGTTCGAGAAGTTGCATTTGCAGTGCTTCTCTTTGATGACGCTCATCTTCAGTGCTTCTTTCGGCGACCATGCGACCTTTTTCGACGGTTTCAAGAAGTTGTGCTTGTTCAATGGCGTAACCTATTTGAATACCCAGTTGCTTAAATAAATCAACTTCTAAGGGTTGCCAATGACGAGGACTATCACAGTGGTGAGCAATAAGTAGTCCAATTAATTGGTTTTGCTTGATTACTGGCGCAATCAAATTTGCTTTCACGGCAAATTTTTCCAGCATTTTAATGTAGCAGCCAGCATTTTTCAAGCTAGGGTCTTCGTAGATATTACTAATTACCCTGACTCGCCCATCTTTATACGTTTCCGCGTGTCTTTCTCGGAAACAAGGGTCATCGATTTCTACACCCATCATTTTCGGGTAACCTGGCACTATAGATTCAGCAACTATTCTTCCTTCCAAAGTTTGTAAATCAAACTGGTAAAAAACCACTCGGTCGGTTAGTAAAGCTTGACGAATTTCACGAACGGCAGTTTTGGTAATTTCTTCATACTTAAGTGTTTGCCGTATCCGTAAGGTGATTTCCGCTAGGTTCTTCGCTCGCTCTGCGTTTAATTCTTGTGTTTTCAGTAGAGCTTGCATTTGATCCGCCATTTGGTTAATGTTGGCGCCTAAAACACCTAATTCATCACCACGCTCAACTTCCAAGCGCGTCGAAAGTTCACCTTGACCCAACCTGGCAACAGCAGCAGTTGCATTCAAAATTGGTTCTGTCGCGCGTTTTGCTAACCAATAAGCAAGTGCTGCCACAAGTAAAGCGGTAATTCCTGTACCTAAAGCAGTAGCTAACAACAATTGTCGTTGCGCTGCAAACGCTGTTGCTTTATCAGTTGCCAACAAAACTTGCCATTTTAAATCAGGCAAACCTTCGAGTCCGCGCGAAGCATAACTAACAACTTCCTTACTTCCACCTGATTTTTGAGTTGTAACAAATGTACCAGATTTGCTTCTAGCTAGCTGTGCTTCTAAACCGGGATAATCAGTTTTGACGTTTTTACCAATTTGGCTTTTTTCTGTTGTCAAAAATAACTTGCCGTTAGCATCAGCTATAGCGTATTTTCTCCCGTTTTCGCCGTAGTTTTTAATTACATTTTCCAGAGATTTTACAGGAATTCTCGCTCTTACAATTGCGATTGTTTCATTACTAGAAGTATCTTTAATAGGTGCAACCGTATAAACGCTGAGTTGATTGGATGTTGTGGAAATTTGCGGTTGACTGATAAAAATACGATTAGTTTTTTTAACCTCTTGGATGTAATCGCGGTTTGCTAGATTTGGTAGTTGTGAGCCTTGTGATTGAGCAATAACGTTACCGTTTAAATCTACAATAGCAATGCTGTCATAGACTTTATTTGCATCAATAATTTTATCTAGAAAAGCTTGTTTTTCCTCCAGAGAAAAGGATTCACGAATTTTCCGATTTGCTAAAACTGACAAGTTTGATAGTAACTGAACGTTTGCATAACGCTCAATCATAAAGCGGTTGAGTTTATCGGCTAAACCGTCAGCTTCTGACTGTTGAAGCTGAGACACTTTATTCTCAATTGATTGACTCGAAATCAAATAAGTTAAAATACCTAGTCCCAAAACAGGAAGAGTACTAATTGCAATCGCAATAATTGTTGCTTTTGTTCGTAGGCTTAGTCTTTCAAGTTTGCCTTTGAAAGAACTATTTGAAAGATGACTTTTTTCATCTCTCTTAGACATATTATACAAAACAATTTTGTCTGCGTCTACAGTTGTATTTAATTCGGATGGTTTTAAAGACGGTTGTTTTTGGGCATCGCTACTCTTTGCAGTCTTATTAAACATAAAAGCATTTCCCTCAGTGAAGTTATTGAGAACACGAGATGTAACCTATCTTTTTAACTAGCCGTTCATTATAGACGCACGTTTTAGAAGTATATTAAGAGAAAAGGGCAAGGGTAAAAGGGTAAAAGTTTTTATATAACTTTTGCCCTTCCCCCTTAATTTGCTTGTAATATGGAAGAATGCACAATTGCTTGTGCATCTAATACCAACAGCATTTGTTGTTGCATAATGCAACCGCGTAAATATGGAACCAAACTTGATGCAACCTGCCCAACTGGGGAATGAATTTCATCAGGGGTAAATTTTACGGTTCCTAGAATATCGTCAACAACCAAGCCAAGCAACAGCAAATCAACTCGAACAATAATTATGTTATATTGGCGTAACCGAGTTTCTACTGACTCTAGATTGAGCATTCTGGGTAAATCAACCACCCAAACAATTCGACTACGCCAATTCATTAGTCCTAATATACACTCCCGCATTCCTGGCATTGAAGTCACAGATTCCACTGGTGCTACAATGGCTTCCTGAGTATGCCGCATTGAAATAACCGCAGCAGTTTGCTGGTTAACTTGAAACTTAAGATAGCCATCTCCTAGACTACTTAAATTTTCTGCCGTAGAGGTTGGAAGTTTAGAATTGCTCATAGTTCAAATGTATTTACGTTGTCAGTGATTTTATCGCTACTAGTAATTCTTCGCGCGTGTAAGGCTTAGTAATGTAAGCATCCGCACCTTGTCGCATTGCCCACAAACGGTCAATCTCTTGGTTTTTAGAACTACAAACTACAATGGGAACTTTTTGTGTCATAGAGTTACGTTTCAGCGCGCGGCACAGTTCAAAACCACTCATCCCAGGCATAACAACATCGGTGACAATAATGTCGATCTTGAACGAAGTAGCTTTCTCTAGAGCTTCTTTGGCGCCAGTTGCCTTAATAACTTGATAACCGCTTTCGTTGAGATAATGGCTCATTAACTCCAATTCACTAGGAGAGTCTTCGACTATTAAAATTGTACTTAGCATTGTAAGAGTCATTTTTTATTCCCTCAACCGATTAGTCGAACAGTAATATATGCTTCTAATAAATAAATTATCTTATTTGGGAAAACTTCCCAAATTTGCCAAATACAAAGGCGTAGGTTAAGATTAAGTTATGTGTTTAAGCACCATCTTTAATAATTCCGATTGAGTAAAGGGCTTGGTTAAATAACCACTAGAACGTACCATTTTTGCT
>NZ_JBXXZH010000281.1:0-11020 GCF_059640475.1 Calothrix sp. CBUCES-K 9914 | reverse complement strand
GTAGTTATAGGACTTGTAGCGTCACGCACCAACTATTAATTGTGACAATATCGTAAGTCCTGTTCTAGTTCTCCCTGGATCTCTCCTAGATATGAACCTAGCTTATAGTGGCGTCGTTCAACCAACTCTTCATGTAATACCTTTTTCCTTCTCGTATTGCGCTTTTCTTATGTAGCAGTTCAAAATCATTTGTAAAATTCGTATCTTGTAGAGAGCAAATATATTCGGTTTCTACGTTTATGCATTTTTTATAAGTAATTGAAGGGTTACGCTATTGCATAACCCAATATACTCTTAGATAAAAAATATATACTTATTTTTTTTGTTCGATTAAATTTTTTAATGCCTCTTCCATTTCTTCCAACTTTGCAAGTTTCAAAAGCGTTTTTTGCTTTGAGCGTTGAACTACTTCTAAATGGTCTTGCAAATAGGTATTATTTTTTAACGAGTCCCATCTTTTTATTAAATCAGTTTCACTTATTGGTAGACCAGAAATTGCAAAAGTTTCTACTTCGTCTAACTCTTGTTTCCACCTACGCAGTTTTTCTATGTCTGTATTTTGTTCCATCATTGTAATAAATCCTTTTTAATTATTATCCAATCTAAATTGCTGCTGTTGTCTCAAAAAATCATAGGCTGATTCTTCTGTTAATACCCATTCACCAGAACCATCTGGATTTTCACTAAATCCTATTCTCTCATAGAATGGCTTTGCTCTAGGTATCGATAAAGTTTTTACTACACCATTATAGCCCATCTCCATACATTCTTTCACAATTTCCTCTACCAAGAATGTTGCAGAGCCTTTAAGCGTCTCTGGTTGGTTATCGATAACATTCCAAGGAGCAGAACAAATTGTTTCTAAATATACGTATTGGCGATAATTTTCGTATAAATAGATATAACCTGCGTCATCTTCGATAATTGCGCCACATTGTAACCTACCATTATTGTCAATTAAACCCCTAAACAATAATGGTTCTTCGTAAGCTCTTTGAAGTAAATATCCTGTTTTTGCAATACAATCACCAAATTTTGTACCTCGCGTTCTCTCTATTTCACCCTGATACAGCAAATTTATATATTCATTAATTTTTGCATCCCATTCTGCTAATTGTATACCCACTTGTGCATTGGCACCCACTAAAACAGTTAAATTGTAAGGGATTTCCAAAAATTCAACTCTTTCTCTTGTGGAATGGGCATCCTTGCCCGTTCTATACTAATACAATAATCTAATCATATTTTAGTTAGCGAAATCGTATTTACCTCCACGCTCAAGCGCGTGTTTATAAGCGGGTCGTGCATGAATACGCTCGACAAACTCCTCAATTTTTGGTCGGTTTTCGATTTGTTCGGGTTGGGCAGCTAGCAGTTCGAGAGGAAAACTCATTTGGATATCGGCAGCAGTAAATTCATTGCCTGCAAACCATGTATTTTTTTGGAGTTCGCTTTCTATATAGTCGTAATGAAGCTTAATTTGAGGTGCAACAAAGGCGCCCATTGCGTCACTATCTCCTAGCCCAAAACGGTTTAAGATAAGGTTCATCAGCAGCGGTGGCATTGCAGAGCCTTCGGCATAATGCAGCCAATAGGTGTAACGTAGACGTTCTTTTGTATCAGGCGCCGGAATTAATTTACCATTGGCGTAATGATTTACTATGTATTCGATTAAGGCGCCGGATTCAGCAAGTATAATATCTCCATCTGTAATTACTGGTGACTTACCAAGCGGATGAACTTGGCGTAACTCTGGAGGTGCCAGCATCGTTTGTGCATCACGCTCGTAGTACTTAATTTCGTATTCGATGCCTAATTCTTCGAGCAGCCATAGTACACGCTGCGACCTTGAATTGTTGAGATGATGAACAACAAGCATAAAACGTTTCTCCGTGCGTAGCAATTTATAGCTATTAGGGCTTAGGGTAATCTCTTCTTTATACAGCACATACAATCACTGTAATTCTACCTTTTGGAGGTTTTCAAGCTTTGATACCAGATAAAATTAAAAACTATTTCTCAACAGGACTATCAGGTTGTTGACTCCAGTTATTCCATGAACCATCGTAGTTACGGACGTTATCAAAACCAAGCAAATACTTTAAGACAAACCAAGTATATGCTGAACGTCCGCCAATGGCACAGTAGGGAAATATTTCTTTATCGGGTGTGACTCCTTTACTTTTCAAAAGACTTTGCAGTTCATCAAAGGATTTAAAGGTTCCGTCTTCGTTCAAAGTTTGTGTATGCTCGATATGCACTGCACCTGGAATATGTCCCGCGCGTTCTGTTTCTTCGGGTGGTTTCATCATAAATACTTCACCCTTAAATTCTTGAGGTGTACGGACATCTAATAGCACTCGTTCTTTTTGACCAATTGATGACTTAACTTCTTGATACAAAACTCGTAAGCGACTATCGGGAGTAGTTGCATGGTATTGAGTTGGTGTGAAATTTGACAAATTTTTACTTACAGGGCGCCCTTCTGCTATCCATTTTTGATGTCCACCGTTGAGAACGTACACATTGTCGTGTCCAAATAATTTTAATAGCCAAAATATCCAGGCGCCTGTTCCAGGGTAACTACCATAAGCAACCACAGTTGTATCATTTGTAATACCAGACCGTGAGAGTAATTTTTCGATATTACTTGTTTCTAAATTCATACTGAAGTTTAGCTGTAGTAAATCAGTCATGAAATTCCAAAAAACGGCGCCGGGAATATGAGCATCTTTATATGGCTCAGGACTTGCATCAACTTCCACAATGCGAACATTAGGATTATTAAGGTTATCTGCTAACCATTGCGTATCAATAAGAACTTCAGAGTGAGCATATTCAGACATTAGTTTTCTCCTTGATTGTAAGATTCCCGACTTCTTAAAGGAAGTTGGGAATCTTGAAGACTGCGTACCCGATGAACCAAAGTTGTAGATACGTTAAACAGTGAAAATCCGATTAGCGGATGTAACACACCTACATTTAGAGGTAGCTTGACGTGAATAGTTATAAATTGCAGTCCTAATAGTACTGGAATACTTGCTGTAAGTCTCCGTACTCGTTGGGGAAATGGACTGAGAAACGCCCACAAAAGCATAACTGGCGCCAGTACACTATATCCACGCACTAGTAAAACATGAGTATTCCACCACTCAGGATTGTAAAAGTATGCGAGTCCAACAGTTAAGACTTGGGCAGTTAAGCAAAAATTGAAAAGCAGAGCTAAAACGTAAAAGCCAAGTTGGCCCCAGTTATTAGTCTGCACACCACCACTCAGATCAATAGTCATATTAAAAGAATCTGATAAGTTGTAACATCGGTGAGTTAAAGCTAATATAGTGTTTACTAATAAATCTTGCCTAGTCCTCGAAAGTGTACAAGTTTAACCTATGGTGCCTAATACGTTGCAGTCTTTACTAGCTGAGATTCAAAATGCCAGCGACGAGCATGAGTTAAAACAGTACGTCAAAATAAGAGCAGGTCAATATTTTTTAGCAAAACGTTCAAGTTTATTTTTATTGAGCGAAATGCCGTTAATTAATAAAAATACTCCCAGAATTATCAAACTAGCTTTATCTGTAGAACACAACCCTGTTTTACGCTACTTGGTTGAAAATCACGCACCAGTCCACGAAGAATTATTGTTACCACCAGGAGCATGGAATAATATATGCCCGCGCGGTGACCACGGACATGTTATGGCGGGGCCAATTATTAGCCACGGTCATTTAATTGGAGGAGTTGGTTTTACACGTAATCGCGAAGATTCTCCTTTTGATTCTCGAAATATTGCAGATTTGACTGCCATGAGCTTACATTTATCAACGTGGCTCACAATAAAGCAATTACAAGCAAAAAATTCAAATTCATCAAATTATCTAGCTATAAATAAATTAACAGCACGCGAGATTCAAATAGCCGAATTAGTCGCACAAGGATTAACTAATGCAGAAATAGGCGCCGAGCTATGGATTCAAGAAAATTCAGTCAAACAAGCTTTAAAAAGAATGTTTCGTAAAATTGAAGTTACATCACGTACAGAAATGGTTGGAAAACTATTTACTCATACAAAACTTTGCTAATTTATTCAGAAAAATCAAGTACTATATTTAATGCTGTACGAATCGATTCCCAATACTCTTCTTCCAACACTCCTACTAAGCCAAGAACTCGGCTATTATCAATACTACGAATTTGTCCAACATCAATGTAACTGACATTACAGCTATAGTTGACTAACTTTATACACACAGCAGCGCCCACCAGCTATGATATGCTCAGTTCTTTCAATTAAAACATCTCCTCCCAAAACAGCTTGAAAAACTTCTATCTCATGACGGCAAAGTTCTGTGCAAGCTACTGCTGCGGTACATATAGGACAATGGTTTTATATTAGTAAAACGACTCAAACCAACTTTGAAGCATTCTATAACTTGCCAGTTAATGAGAACATTCGACTCACACCTTTAGTACAAATAATTACAAATCCAGCAAACCAAGAAGAAAACGGGACAATTTTCACGGCTACATTACGAACCGTGTTTTCTTTTTAAGAATATAATCTAGAGCGCCAACCCAGTGTAAAATGTTGACAAATCAGACATACTGTGGATAAACTCTGACGCGGCTCCGCCGTGCCGAGGCCGATTGTGCCAGTTGCTCCTGTCCTGGTAACATCTTTACTTTAGAATCAATGGAGTCAGGACAGGAGCCATCAACATTTCAAACTCCAGGTTTGTAGCGCTGACTACATTTTCCACAATCTTGCCATCCTGTAGCCGCATAACATGGGTTTCAATGAGGGTAATATCTCGGTTTGTTGCAGCTACCCCAAAGAACTCTTTAGCATGTTTTTGCACGGATCGAAAACGAGCGACCACGCGATCACCTGCTGCAAATAAGTCTTCAATTATCAGGGCTTGAACGGGGGGAAAAGCATCAAAAAAGCTGCTGAAAATTTGCTTGTATTGTTCACGCCCGTTAATGGGGCTATCTGGCTTTAACCCGGTGGTTGCCCGAACATTTTCATCTAGAACTATTGTTGCCACAGTCATATCTCCGTTGCCCAGGAATTGCTCAATGAAAATACGAGCGACAGCCAGGTTTTGTTCTTCAATTGAAGTCATCTGAATTTTTCCTCTTAAGGTGTTATTTCGTTCTATTTCAGACTTAATTACCAGGGCAGTGCGATCGCACCCCCAAACTTTCGCATTTCTGCAAAAAATTTGCCCTGTGCCCCACCAAGAGGCAATGTTGCTAAATATACGGCAGTTTCGGCTCCTTCGTCAGCTGTGAACGGCGCATTGGATCCACCCATATCAGTTTGCATCCAGCCAGGAGAGTAAACATTAACCAAAATATTAGTTCCCTGAAGTTCCTTCGCCAAGATAGCCGTCAGTCCATTTAGCCCAACTTTAGAAAGCCGGTACGAAGGAGCCAACGGATAGTAATCGCTACCCATTGATGTCAGAGAAGCCATCTCGGTAGAAACGTTCACAATACGTCCATAGTTTTGCGCTTTCATCAATGGCAATATGGCTTGTGTCATTCGAGCAACCGCTAAAACATTGGTTGCAAATGTTGCCAGCATAGTTTCTAGATGAATAGTAAGCAGGCTAGATTCTTCTGGCTGCATCGTTGGGTTAACACCCGCGTTGTTAACCAGAATATCGGCTCTTTCATAGGTTTGCTGCAACCAGATTGTGAACTGCTGTACACTCGCATCACTCGTCACATCTAGGGGATGATAATCCACTTGAATACGTTCATTCGATAGTCGCTGTTGAGCAGCACGACCATCTTGCTCCTTACGGCTCGTCAGCACAACCTGAATATCCTCCTTCTGTGCCAACTGACGGGCAATTGCATAGCCTAACCCTCTATGACTGCCAGTAACCACTGCAACTTTCTGCACCATAGATATCAAAAATACAGATTGAACTCACTATAACGATCACCATAGCAACCCTTAAACTAGTAAACAAGTCGATATTACAGATGAATACTATCAATGAAATCGATAAATCTGGGGGCGATTGACCTAAATCTGTTGGTTGCATTTGAAGCCCTGCTGGAACAACGCAGTGTCACTAAAGCCGCTGAACAGCTTCAAATTGGGCAGCCTGCCATGAGTTCATCACTCAACCGTTTACGTATTTTGTTTGAAGATGAATTGTTTGTGCGGTTGGGGCGGCAGATGCAGCCAACCCTTAAAGCCCAGGCGCTCGCTCCGGGTATCCTGGCGGCATTACAACAGATTCGCCATACCATTACATCTAGTCAGGCATTTGATCCAACTTCCAGCAATCGCACGTTTGCCATTGGTAGTTCAGATTACACAAGCTTTGTTTTAGTGCCACCGTTGCTAGAGTTTAGCCATCAAACAGCCCCATCACTCAACTTCCAAATGATTGGATTTGACAAAGACAGTGTTGGAGATTTGTTAGAACAGGGAGTGATTGATATTGCATTAGGCGTTTTTCCAAGCCCACCTCGACAAACGCGATCGGAACCCATTTTTAAAGAGCGATTTGTCGGTATTGCCCGTCAAGGACACCCAGATTTAAGGCATGGAACCATGAGTTTAGAAACATTTACTCATCTCTCCCATGCTCTCACAACGCTGCGGCGAGATACCACTGGTGAAATTGATAAAGCGTTAAATGAGCAGAATTTAAAGCGTCGCATTGCATTAACGACTCCGCATATGCTGATTTTACCATTTGCGATTGCATCTAGTAACTTTGTAGCGGCGCTTCCTCACCGCATCGCTCTCCGTTTGGCAACGGTTTGCAATTTAACGATTTTTGAACTTCCAGTCAAAACAAAACCGTGGATGGTTTCCATGTTGTGGAGTACCTTGAGCGATCAAGATGAAGCAAATCGTTGGTTACGCAATGCAATCAAAACAATTTCCCAAAAGATTGGGGCAAGCTGAATCAGAAAGGGTTTTGGTAGTTACGTAAGTATCGAACTGCTTCTGTTCCCAAATCATCATCTGTAATTTGTTTCTCAAACCGAAGCCCCAATTTTTCCATTACTCTGATTGATGCCTTATTAGTAACTAGTGCAGTAGCTACGACACTTTTTACTTGTAGCTCCATAAAGCCCTTTTTTATCAAAGCGTGGGCGCCCTCAGTGGCATATCCTTTATTCCAAACGGACTGTCGTAGAAAATAACCGATAGCTGTATCAGTTGGCTCCGAAGGAGCAGACCGAAAATAAAACCAACCGATAAAATTTCCAGTCGTTTTCTCAACAGCACCCCAGTAACCAAACCCATATCCCTCTTGATAATAAACCAAGATTTTTGGCAGCCAATGATTACGGATATCATCAAGTGTTAGTAATTGGCTTGACTCAGGCATCTCTAGTTTAATTGCCAGTATATTTTACGCATCAGCATCAGTTAGGCAGCGTAGAACCAAGCGCTCAGTTTCAAGTAAAATATCCATTTTTCGGCAGTATTCATTATATTATAATTATTGATTCTACACTATGGGTAAAAAATCAATTATGGCAAATTCTTTAAGAAAACAACTTCATGAGGAAAATCGTCTTTCTTGGAACGAAGCGACAAAAGCTCACAATAGTCATAAAGGCAACCAAGCAAAATTTTTATTGGAAGGTGGTAGTACTCTGTTTCCTGAAGAAGTAGAATTATTGGGAGATATTGCTGGTTTATCTGTGGTTCATCTTCAATGTAACGCTGGGCAAGATACATTATCAATTGCACGGTTAGGCGCCAATATAATTGGTGTAGATATTAGTGATGAAGCAATAGGTTTTGCTCAAGAACTGGCGCAAGATTCTGGTATTGATGCTCACTTTGAAAGAGCAGACGTATTTGATTGGTTAGACAAACCTGCGAACAAAAATCAATTTGATATTGTGTTTTCGTCTTATGGTGCTATTTGTTGGATATCTGATTTGAATATTTGGGCTACAAGGATTGCTTCTATTCTTAAAGAAGGTGGGCGCTTGGTTTTAATCGAATTTCATCCTGTTGCAATGATGTTTGATGTTGATTGGAGTCATAAATTCCCTTATTTTAGAAATGGAGAAGCACTGACTTGGGAAGACGGTGTTAGCGATTATGTTGCCGAATCTAACACAGGTTTGGCGCCTGAAAATTATCAATTAGGTATACAAAATTTTCGTAATCCCTATCGTTCACACGAATTTCAATGGGGAATTGGCGAAATAATCACAGCATTATTGCAAGCTGGATTAACATTAGTTACGTTTAAAGAATACCCTTACTCAAATGGCTGGAAACCCTTTGAAAACATGAAAGAAGAAGCAGAAAGACGAATGGTTCCACCCGATAATATACCAAACATACCTTTAATGTTCGGTATTGTCGCAATGAAAAAATGAAGAAACATTATCGGTAATGTAGAATTTAAAACTGGTCAAACTCCTGACAAATAAAATCAATTGCAGCAACAAGTTGAGTATCCTCCAAACACCGAACTCCATGTCCAATCCGCTCTGCTTGTGATGGTCGAAATGGTTATTCTGCATCGGTGCCTTTTGAGCGAAAGAATCAAACTAAGGAGTTTTATAGCAACGTGCAAAACCACTTGGCGTTGTTTCCCAATCAATATCTTTCCAGTATTGCATCCCTATTTTTTGCAATACTCGTTCAGATGCACTATTTAAGGGGTCAACAGCTGCAACAATCTGATTGAAATGAAGCTCGGTAAGCGCATGTGACAGTAGCAGTTTTGCGCTTTCTGTTGCATAACCCTGACCCCAAAAATTGCGGCACAGTCGGTAGCCTATTTCTATTTCAGATAATCGTGAACATGGTTGTAAAAAGACAAAACCAATTTTCTCAGTCTGCCGAGTCTCAATTACCATCCAGCCCCAATTATGTTGTTCAAAATGATTTTTTTGTTTTTGAATAAAAGTTAGAACTTTACTGATTGGTGTTCCAGTTCCACCCACAAATCTCATAGTTTCTGCATCACCATTCATTAATATCATGAGATTGAGATCAGCTTTTGAAAGTGGGCTAAGTATAATTCTATTGCCAGACAACATAAATTAATATTTTTAGTGTGGAATTACTCATGTAACAGTAACTTGACATTATGAATTTATCAATGACCTCTATACTATACAATATGTGCGCTTTATAATAAAAATTATTAATATCGTAATTAATCTATAAATACCTCGGTTCGCTGACTTACCAATCAACTTTATTTACAAATATCGAACTATCTTTTTTAAAAAATTAAATTATATTACCAATCGTGATTTTATAATACCAATATACTAAAAGCACGCTAATTAAAGCGGAGGGCGCGATTTGATAACGCGCCGACGCTAAATTCTGAACTTAAGTGGGCGTATGCACCGTCTCATGACTAGCGAGCGAGTTTAGCTACCCAATGATTACCTCAGTTGTTACTATCTGTATAATTCGTACTTACAGTTACCTGCTGCCAAGCCTCCAAATCCTTTTTGACCCATTCCAGTTTTTCCTGAATCAGGCTCATGGCATCGGCGCCTAATGCCAGTCGCATTGGTGGATGAGGACTTTCCACAGCTTGAATGATAGCTTGCGCTGCTTCGAGTGGATTGCCAGGTTGCTTACCATCCATCTCTTTGAACCACTGTAATGAAGCACCGCTCACGGTCGCATAGGCATCAATGGATTGTTTGGCTGCTGCCAGAGAGCGTCCGTTAAAATCTGTGCGAAATGCCCCAGGTTCAATTAAAGTAACTTTAACTCCAAAGGATTCAACCTCAGACGCCAGGGCTTCAGACGTACCTTCCAGTGCAAATTTGGCGCCGGGATGAAACATCGCCCATCTTACACAAGTTTTTAGATACCATAACAGCCCTACATGATTTATAAAAAATTATACCCGTGTAGAGACGCGATATATCGCGTCTCTACAACGTAATGTTTGGTAGTTATCAAGGAGAGCAAGTTCCACACCCAGAGCGCGCGCAGGCAGGATGGCAAGCGTTTCAAGTGTTGTTTAATGCGATTGAAGCGGGGCAAACTGCTACCGTTCAAACTGTGGGCGGGCAAGGATGCCCACCCCACAAGAAATTTTTGAGTATTTTTTTATTTGGAAGTCCCTTATCAACATTTGTTACTTGTACCTTAATTGCTGGATTAGCGCGCGAGCCGTATTGAAACCCAGCGTCAGGGCATATAAAATTGTATTGACTTAGACAGATTTTTAAATAAAGTATGAGTTCTTAGGAATTTGGGAGGTGCGCTTTTGGGAATACAGCAAGTGTGAGCGCAAATAGCTCATAATAACTTTTGGGGTTATAATTATTGGCAATATAGTAAGTTATATTGGCTGCGATGAATAACGCATTACAATACATCTGTGATTCAGAAGGGCAAACATTTTCCGTAGTTGTCCCCATTGCCGTTTGGCAAGAAATAATGGCTGAGAGAGAAACTGCTTATCTGCTGAGTAGTCCAGCCATGAAAGAAAGATTACTTGCAGCTAGAAAACGTCAAGATGGACTTTCTTTAGAAGAAGCCTGTGAAAAACTTGGAATTTGATGCAGATGCTTTTGAGGACTTAGCTTGGTGGATCGAAAGAGATCGTAAAAAAGCGTTGGCATTAATGCTTTATTTGAAAGAGCAGATGTATTTGATTGGTTAGAAAACGCTGCTTTTAACTCGTGTATCACGACAGCCTACAATATTACAAAGTCTTAATATATTAACTGAGTATCATATAGCGGTTCCTTTTCAAGTGAGGTACACATTAAATTAGTCTATCTCTTGTGGGGTGGGCATCCTTGCCCGCCCTTATATACTGGGATGCATCGGTCATAATCAGAATAATTGATTAATAATGACTAAAATAGCTATACTAATTACAGCAATCAAAGTTGTTTCTCCGCCAGGGACTAATCTATTATAGCTATTGATATTTTCATTTTCACAACGCCGTTTCCACACCATTAATGCTGGAATTATAGCTCCTAAAATTGAAATGCAAAAGGCACCAGCACTTTCGAGCGCATTTAAGAA
>NZ_JBXXZH010000280.1:0-11222 GCF_059640475.1 Calothrix sp. CBUCES-K 9914 | reverse complement strand
CCTGATATTTCTCCAGATGTAAATTGGCGGACTAGTTGCCCAGTACTTCCAGGTGCAGGCCATCCAGAAATAAAAACTGACTTTCCGACAACAGCTTGGTTAGAATTGGCAATTTTAGCTACTTTGTAGTTTTGATTACTACTAAACCGTACAACAGCCATATCAACCCCAGGTAAGCGGCTAATGTTGCTTAATTGATAAGCTTTTTTGTCAAAGGTGACAATTTTGTAATCATCTTTTGACGCAACAACATGGTAAGCAGTCAAAACGTAATAAGTATTATTGTCGTTAGAAATAATTACTCCAGAACCATGCCCCTGTTTTCCTTTAATTAAAACTGTAACTTCACGCGCGACATTATTGATTTGTTCTCCAGTCATGGCAAAAGCTGCTACTGGTTGCATAACTAGAACAGCGCTAACAACTGCTGTACCAGCTAAAATAGCTGAAAGATTATCTTGGTATCTCATGATTTTCACTCCAAAAAGTACTAAATATTAAGGAAATCCAGTATTGTACAATAAGTACTAATTACCAAAAGTTGAGATGAGCACCCACGGGTATTTATGATTAACAACCTAGGGTTGAAATTGACTTTGGCGCCAATTTAATAAAAGTTTGTATTGGCACAGCCCAACTTAGCTTCATCATTTGCTTCTGTATAGCCGCACTAGGAATTTCACCATTTTTAAATACATAAGGATTACCCCACAAAGGATAAGAATGCCTACCATTAATAGCTATAATTTGACCTTGACTATTCAAGACTGGACCACCACTCATACCTTTTTGAATATCATTGCTATATCCAATTTGAAATCCTCCTTTTAGTGGTTGGTTTAACAAGATCTTGATTTGTCCTTTACTAAAAGTAAAATCTTTGGATTCTAAGGGAAACCCAGCTGCAAACACTTCATCGCTTTCTGATAAATTTGCAGATTTAGACAACGATGCAACTTGATAGCTATTAGCTTTACTACGAAACTTTAGTAAAGCTAAATCTTGTCCAGAAAATTTAGAATTTTCTACAACAAGAGCATTATAAATACGACTATCAGATGTTTGAATACGATATGGTTTTCCTTGTCCTGGTATTAATACATGGTCGTTAGTCAAAACTGCATAATCTTGTCCTTGCCTGTGTATTAAAATCCCAGAACCCCAAGCATCTCCTGAGAAAACTTTGACGGTTATTGATTTAGCATAGGAATGCAATTGCACCGTTGAGAGTTTCGGTACAACACAGGAGCCAACCACCATCAAAGAAGCGTTTTCAGCCAATATCTGCCTAGGCAATTTAACTAAGTAAATGCCAATACAGACTGTCAGTATTAACAAACTCCTGTTCATGTATAATCAAGCTCTAATACCTGTATGACTACCAAATTCCTTCAGGAGATATGATTTCAGGTTGAGCGCCAGGGGTAGCATCCGATGTAGATTCTACTTGGGTATTATTTAAAAACTGATTAACATCAATAGAATTAGTTTCAGTTTGAGAATTGCTAGATGACCTAGAACTTTCGTACAAAGGACTAGTAGCTGTACCATCACCAATATTAAACAATTGTTGTAAAACACGACTGGCATTTGCTCCCGGTTTGAGAGTGAATAACAAGCCTTCACAACCACCACCTTTTGAATTGCTGACACAAACTACAGATTGACGGTTCATGATACCTGTAGTGATGTAATTCAGGGTGCCATTATTTTTATAAATTTGAAAACGTCTAGTGACTTCTTGACAACGTTGCTGTGGAGTATAACCAGAAGTTGCAAAATTCGAGGAAACCCAACGAATTACCGGAACATTGCCGCGTTTAGTACGAGCATAAGTAGTTGGTATTCCTTGTGTACTTTGACCACAGAAGAAGGTGGTATCCTGAGCATGACTTGGTTGATTGCTGTTGACGATTGAACCAAAAGCAGTAAGTAAGGTTATACTAAATGCTTTTGCTCCTGGTTTAAATGTCATATGAATCAGTCGGTTTTTCAATGTTTGTAAAGGGTACACGACAGTTTGCTTTTCGTAAGGTTTCATTTTGATTTAAGTGCCTGATTACTCTACTACTTCTTTATCGGGTTAGGTTTGAAAAACCATGCATTATTTACCAAAGGCACCAATACCGTAGTAACAATAATTTGCTCTGCATCTTGCCATAGTTACTTTAATTCTAAATTGACCACTCCAACGTGGTCTAACTTTGATATAAGGATAGTCATCATTGCCAGTATCTGAGTCGATGAGGTTTCCACCTTCGTCGTAAAGTCTTAAGTCAATATCTTGGCAGTCTTGGTCACATACTCCTACAAATGCATAATCTACACCTCTACGTAGATTTATAGTCACATAGTCACTTTGATTGCTACTGAGTTGATCTACGAAAGGGTCGTGTGTTAGTTCATAATTACCACCCAAGTTTAGAGAAACAGTCGCTCGGATGAGTTGCTCGCGCACGCTGTTTATCCAATACTCATTATTAGCAAGTGCAATGGTAGGGCTAAGAACTATAGCGGTAGACAAAAGCCCAAGTGTCCAGTGTTTAGGGTAAGCTAGCGCTCTGTTTAATGTAGTTGTACGAATCATTATTATTACTTCCCATCAGGTGTTTTTTGGTTCTGTATATGTATCGGGATAAATACAGATTTCCATGCATACACTGAAAGAAAGTAAATTTTATAACCAATTACCTACGAGAACGTATGGCGCCCAGATGTATGGCTTGTCTTTCTGTTCAGAAAAAATGCTGAGTTGAGCGCGCTGTAATGCTTCAGCTTTAGTCACTTCTTTCTTTAACTGTCGATAAAATTCACTCAATATTTTTTTGGCAAATTCATCATCTGCAACCCAAAGTGATGCTAGTGTACTACGTGCCCCAGATTTGACGGCGACCCCGGCTAACCCCAAAGCAGCTTGTTTATCACCTTTAGCAGTTTTACAGGCACTCAAAACAAGTAATTCTATGCTCTCTGGTTTGGTTTTATCTCTAGTTGTTAATAAATTATCTAGCTCCTTAATTTCCAGTAGAGCATTCCACGTGAGAATGTAAGTTTGTTCGAGATTAGAACTAAACTGTCCATGCGTTGCTAAGTGAACTACAGAAAAAGGATAAGATTTTATTTGGTTTTCTAAGTTTTGTTTAGTAAACTTGTCATTAAAAAATTCTTTGCTCTGAGGCATTTCGCTGCGAATCTCTTCTAATTCGCTTTTCACATTCTTAAGTAAAGAAAAAGTCTTGCCATCGATTTCTATTTGCTCTCCAACTCCGCCCAGGAAGGCATTCAATTTTACTTTTTTCAAGGGTTTTTGTTCAACTAATTGTAACCCAGGAACTATAGCAATAGCATAGTTTTGAATCAAATATTTTTGCTGTTTTTTGTCATACAAAACTGACATAGGGATATTTCGTAAAGCCCCATCTAAGACAAAAACTAACGTTTTTATTTGGTTTTTATCTAACTCAGATTTAGCAGGTTGAATTAACCATTCGTAAATTTTTTCTGAATACTCGTTAATTTCAAAATTTCGATTATCAATAGTTAAATTAGTTCTTAATTGATTAATGATTTCTTCAACATTGTTTTTAGAGATAGCAGTTGTATAGTTTTTTATTTCTTTATTTGGTAATTTTACAATAACTTCTAAGCGCTTATCTAAAATAATTGGATAGATTAACGCTGTAGATTTATCGTTTTCAACTAATTTGTCAATTTCTGTTGTTGGGCGTAAACAGGCTGAACGTAAAAAGTTCTGAATTTCAGCTAATTGCAAAGATTCTATCACTTTACGGGCTTTAAGATTAGTTTCTTGAGAATCACTATCTTTCAACAATAAGTCAACAAAGTCTCGATACACAGGTTCTACATTCTCTCGAAATGAAAACTGAGTATTTTGATTCATTGCTATTAAGTCAATGCGTAGTGATTGCAGGATTGTCCATGCTTTCTCGTAGAATTTAATCGCACTTTTGGTATCTTCTCGGTCTTTCAGAATACTTCCAAGATGCCATAACCATTGATAGGCAATGTCTTGAGCATTAATTATTTGAGCAATTGACAAAGCTTGCTGAATAAATTTCTCGGCTTGTGCAAAATTTTGCGTTCTATGGTATAATTTTCCCAAAGTACCGAGTGCGTAGGATTTAGCTCGTTGATCTTTGAGGTTCTGTGCTTCTTTAATTGCTAGTTCTAGTATCTCAGTAGCTGGTTGAAGGGTTAAAGATTTATTGCCAAGCTGCGGACTGGTATCTATATATTTAATGATACTTTGAGCAAAGTTAATTTTGGCGTATACAGATGTTTTGCTTATAGGTAACTCTGCAAGTTGAGATTTAATATGTGGTAATAAGTTTGATACTACGTCCCAATTCTTTTCTGCGATTAAGATACTGAGTAAATTTAATTGAGCGTTAATTCTAGTGGCTGGGGTTGCTGATTGATTTGTTGCTTGTTGATAAAATTTAATTGCTTCTTCAGTATATGTTTTGATACTATCTTTAGTATCTTGATTGTCTAAATTAATTTGAATATCTCTTTGGTTACGGGATGTATTGCCTAAACTTAGTAAAATATCACTGGTAATTTGTACAGATTTTATTCGTTGAGCAACTGCTAGACCATCATTTAAAACTTTCCGAGATTGTTCAAAATCACCGACTAAACGGCGAATATTTCCCAAACTGAGAAATCCTGTAGCTTTTACAGCAGAATCTGGTAGTTTACTGAGTTTTTCTGCAACGGAAACTAGTGTTTTATTAGCTTGAAGATACAGCCCTAAAGTTTGCATAGCTTGGGCTTGATTAATTTGATTGCGAATTAAAGATTCTTCATATTTGAATTGTTGATAAATCTTAGCTGCTGCTTGCCAGGTGTTAAGGGCTGCTTCTGTTTGTCCTTGAGATAATTGTAGGCGCCCTTGAACATCTAAGGCTTGAGCGAGAATTTGAGAACTTTCAGAAGTTGAAAGTTTTGATAGTAAATCTAAGCTTTGGGTAATATTTGTTTTTGCTTCTTGCCACTGTCCTAATTGTTGATAGGCTAAGGATAAGTTACTCAGTGACATAGCTTCATTCAGTTTATCTCCATTACGTCGAAATGTAGCTATTGCTTGTTTTAAAACATTTATAGCTTCGGCATATTGTCCAGTTTGATAGAGTGTTTGGGCTGGGGTAGTTTTAGGAATATTAATAGCGAAGCTGGGAGAAAGGAATATACAGATTAATACTATTAATAGCGTGAGAAAAAAAGGCTTAATTAATTTCATTGTATTGGTGCCTTTGCATAAGACAAAAAAGATGTATTTGTGATTGATATGAAAATAACTAAAAGTTTTGAAACGCTGTATTGCAAGTTACTACATGTTGGGAAGAACTATAGGGTGTGGCTGTAGGGACGTTTACTGTGAGGGTGACTTCTCCTGTTTCGTTCATCATCCAGCCATTGGCTTCTATAATCGGTTCTGATATTGTAGTAAGTGCGGTTTGGTTATTTATAGATGCTGTGGAACGATTTTCGGTTTTAGGTTTGAGGCTTACCCAATCGACTTGTATAGCGTCGGTAGTTAAGACATCTTTAGGATTGCTAGGTAAACCACCATGACCAGTGATCACAAATTTACCTTCAGTTTGAGTTGGACTGTAACAACCTTCAGCGATGCCAGAATCTAAGGGTACTCGTGGAAAAGCGATTAAACTTCGGTTGGTGTCTATGCTATTGATAGTGACTTCTCCACTTTGACCTAAACGGGAATCTGCGGAAATATCAACTTGTCCATTACCGCGAAATTGAGAAAAGTCACCGGGGTTACGACCTAAGCGAGAAAATTGCGCTACAAATGCAGGTGAGTTAATTGTAATATTACCTCCAGGTCCAGCATCTGCGTTGGCTAGAATGTCACTGTCTTCTAAAACAAGAAATATCTGAGATTGGATATTGATATTACCACCACCACCTGTACCGTTAAAAACACTGGTTGTGATTTCGCTGCTATTACGTAGGCGGATGTCTGTTGCGTTGATTTTGATATCTCCACCCCCAGATAAGATTGAGCTTGCTTTGATTTGTCCTTGATTTCCTTGCAATTTATCTGTAATGTTGATGACAATATTGCCTGCGTTACCTGTTCCCTCACTGATACTATTAACCCGTCCGGTGTTGGTAAGCTGCAAGGAATTTGCCTGTAACTGAATATCACCGCCTCGTCCTGCTCCTCGTGTTGCAGATGATACATCGGCACTATCTGTAATTGCCATGCGATTCGTTTGCAGAAGTATACCCCCGGCGTTACCAGTGCTATTTGGTTCGGCTACGGTATAAATCTTACTGTTACCACTGGCTGCTAATGTATCTGTGGCGCGGATATGTAAAAATCCTGCATTTCCAGAACCTAGGGTATTGGTCAAGATATTACCTTGATTTTCGAGATTTAGCTGGCGAGTATCTATAAAAAGTGTGCCTCCAGAGGCTTTACCTATACCAGATGTTGATATTCCTCCTGTATTGGCAATATTTACTGATTCCGTCGCACGTATCGTTAAACTACCAGCATTACCTTGAATACCGCTTTGTTGGTTAGCTGCATCAAGACTTTCAAAGAGAAGCTGACGAGATGCGGTAGGTAATGATAGTATCTGTTTCCCAATGTCAGATTCTGCCCCATTTTGCATAGCTTGATACAGGGTCATAATATCACTACTAGTAGTGGCTATTAAGCTATTTTGACCTACAACATTCAAGTTTTTAGTTTCAATGTAAAGATTTCCAGCACTACCTGTACCAAAACTAGATGTAGATATAATCCCACCATTAATTAAATTGACAGAATTATCAGCATATATATTTAGGTTTTCTGCACTGGCTGTACTTACAGTTTGGGAAGTGACACCTCCTTGATTGCTAATTGTTAAAGTTCCGGTAAATAAATTCAATTCACCTGCTTTTCCAAAACCAATAGAGGCACTAGAAAGTTGACTTATATTGTCTATATTCACCGATTCTTGAGCGCGGACTGTGACTTTTCCACTTGGATTTAAAGAATTAATTGAGCTAGAGGTAACTAAAGCTTGATTCTGCAAATTCAAGTTTTTTGTATCGATTGAAACATCACCTGCTGCACCATTAAGCTGAGTTGCAGTCGAAGTGATAGCTCCTTTATTGATTACATCTATCGACTCCTTAGCTTGAATCGACAAATTACCAGCCTTAGCTTGATCGCCTAATGTACTAATAAAGCCAGCATCCTGAAATAATTTATCTGTAAATATAGAAAGATTTCCACCCTTTTGAACATTTGTATTTAGTGTAGATATAGCAGAGGAACGAATATTACTTCTAGCAGTAACATTAATAGAGTTTTTAGCGTTAATTGTGAGATTACCTGCTGTTTCTTGGTTTTGAGTTAAAATTCCAATAAACCCTCCATCTTTAATATTGAGTGTTCCTGTCTCGATTTCTAAATTACTTCCTGCCACTGAACCGTTACTTGTACTAGTTAAATTACTTATTCCACCAATAATACTTGTGCTTTCTGAAACATTAATTTTAAGACTACCAACCCTTTGGGAATTAAGATTATCAGTACCTACAATTCCACGATTAAGAATAAAATTTTTACTATTAATTGCCAGATTAGCATCAAAAGCAACAACATTGGAGTTAACTGCTATGTTACCTTGGCTTGCATTTAACTGAATTTGACCACCTCCATTAAGGATTGGATTGTTAACCACAATATTCTGATTGGTGTTGATAAATATATCTCCTCCTAATGAGGTAATTGGAGAATTAACCAATATGTCACCTGTGCCAGCATTTAATCGAATTTGACCACCATTACTGATAATTAGATTATTTACAAGAATATTTTTACCAGCTTCGCCTGTTATTTCTACACCAGGAAAAACAATAGTTACTGGTGCAAAAAATGTAATATTTTCTGTAGCTTGGAGAGTAACATCAGCAAAAGCAAAATTAATAGCATTTGCAAATACTTTAGTGTTTCCATCACTACCAATATCAGCATCATTAAAAGCATCAGCATCTTCTAAATTGAAGGTTTCTGCACCAGCAGCGACAACTTCAATATTTGTCGGGTCTAGCAATAAAGTTCCAATATTTCCGTTTGTGGCAGTGGTGTCTACTAAACCGTTGTATTCTAAAGATTGTTTGCTTGAAACTTCGACAAAGCCGCCATTGCCAGAATTTACACCACCACGTGCGTTTATATTACCGTAAAATTTTGTACTATTATCGCTCCAGACGATTACTCTACCGCCATTTCCGTTATCAATAGCATCGGCGTTGATAGTAGCATTTTTACCAATATAAGTTTTAGTGGCATTGGGAACTGCACCTTGTCCTTGGAAATCTCCTCCAATCAACACCGTACCACCACCACCGACAGCAGAAACGTCTATTTTGGCATTGTCTAATAAACCTATGCGATCGCCAAACATTTCCACTCTCCCACCGGGTGCGGTTATTGTTCCAGTGCTGGTGACTGTGTTCCCCAATAAAGTTAAGGTTTGCCCTGTACCTACTGTTAAGTTACCTGCATTGTTAATATTTCCCTTTGCACCAGTTTGCAAACCAGGACGGATGTTTACTGTGAGTAGCGGTGGTGCTTCTGGGTTGGTAGTATTGAACTCTAAGCCATTTTCAAATACTAAACTTTTGGCTGTGCTGGCAAAAAAGGAACCGTTAATATCTAGACGCGCGTTTTCTCCAAAAATAATGCCGTTGGGATTTAGTAAAAATAAGTTAGCATTGCCCAATACACCAAGAGTACCCAAAATTTGCGAGGTGTTGCTACCTGTAATGCGAGTGAGAATGTTGTTTACACCGTTGGGATTTTGGAAGTAAACACCCTTACCTACATCCACATTAAATTCTGAAAAGCTGTGAAACAGATTTGTACCACGTAGGGAACCGCCTGTAATTTGGTCGATTTGTGGGTTAAGAGATTCGACTTTACTTCCCAAGCTGTTATCTGGGATGACTTGGGCAAAAGTACGATCGCTTATTGTTATTGCCCACAAAAAGGATACAACAGTCAATATTACAGAATTTTTAATGCTCATAAAATTATTTTCTTTAATAGTAAACAAAATCTTGACTTTTCTAAAATGTTTATATACATATTTGCACTAAATAATTATATTATGCTACCGATAATATGAATGAAAATTATTGTTCAAATTTGTCACCTCCAATAAAATTGGCGTTAGAAATATCTTTGAGATTAGCAGCTTCTAATAACTCCAGCCAGTCTTGAAGAAAAATTTCATCTTTTGGACTTTTGCGGCGCAGTTCAGCTAATTTAGTCAAGCTATCATACCAAATATTATTCTCAGCATAAGCAAGATAATCATCTGGTTTAATATTGGCTGGCATTGCTACACGTTCTATATATGAATCCACAGAAACATAGTCTTCAGATATAGATTGTTTTTCATTACAATAAACTGTAAATATCCACTGATACTTTGTACCTATTTTTAATTTAGTAGGTAAATTAAAGCTGATAATACCAGCTTGACCAGAAAGTACCAAAATTTTTCGTAAAATATTCTTTTTATTATCTATATTGTTTAAAGTAAATTCGGCAAAACGCGCGTTTTTTGGTAGTTCAGGTACATAAACCCAAAAAGTGGGATATTCTGATACTGTTGTTTCAAAAGTAGATTTATCAGTTTTTTCTTTTGTTAATCCAGGTACTAAAGCGACGATATTACTCAATTGCGTAGGACATCCATTTCTTCCTGCACCACCTCGACGACGACCAGAGGGAATACCATTCTTGGGAAATCTCGGTAATTGAAAAGGTTTAAATTTTTGATTATTAACTTTTGGATTGATGTTTTGTGAGTTTTGAGCATTTAATACCTGTTGACTAGGAAGAGCAATGCTTAATAAAGGTATTAAAACAGCAAGGATAAAATTGATCATTGTGATATTTTGCTTGTTCATTATTCTGAAGTTTTATGATAAAATTTTAACCAGAAAGAAATGGAAAATGCAGTTAGTAAAAATCCGAAAATTGCCGGAATAAAAGGTATCCATCCTGATAATAAAAAAATCCAAATACAGCAAAAATAGATTAAAAATATACTTAAAAAAGTACCGATTGCCAAATACCAAGGTTTAGAGAACAACCATGCTATACTTCCTCCTAGTAATGACCATACCCAAATCCAAGCTGCTTCGTTCCAAACACCCCACCACCACAGCAAATCTCTTTTATCTAACACAGTACTGATAATTTGGCTGATCATATGTGCTTGTACAACTACTCCGCTTTCTCTCTGATGGGGTGTAAAAGCATGATATGGAGTTTCCCAAGCATCGTTATTATCTACACCAAGACCTATTAAAATAATTTTATTTTGGTGGGACTTAATAGATTTTTCTGAAATTTTATTTTCTAATATATCTCTTAGTGATATTGATTCGGCAATTTTTTCTAAAGAAGAAAGGGAACGATAGTTTAGCATGATTTGATACCCTAATGCATCAAATTTTTGATAGCCACTACTATGTTCTTTTAATTGTTTGAACTCCACACCACCAATTCGCAGCAACCCTGATTCAGTGAAATCAGCGGTTTTTTCTTCTCGATGCAAGTAGTGCAGCGCGAGTGATAAACTAAAAGCTGATTTTGCTGTACAAAGAGATGTTGCAGGAGTTTCACTACTTAAAAGATGACGACGAGCAACTTTATTATGATCGGCAACAAAATTACTAAAACTCTCTCTTTCTTCGGGAACTCCTTTGGGAGACGGTATACCATTAGTCTTACCATCGTCACCGTTAGTTGCCACTTTACATACAGTAAATAAGCGATTGTCAGACTGGAAACGATGAAGCAAAATTGGATTTATACTGTAAACGCCATCACGATACATATCTAAGCCAATAGTTCGTGGTTGGTATTGATCGAGTTTTTCTAATAATTGCAGCAATGCTTGATCGGAAAGTGAATAGTACCTCTGCATTCCTTTTGCGTCTTGATACTGAAGATCACCTTCGTCAACAGTAACTATTAAAAGACGGTCGTCTGGTTTTTCTGGTAATAAATGCGATCGCATTTGCATAAAGTGGTCAAATGCATGTAACTCTGAGGGTTGTAACCATCCCAAATAACGCACTCCCATCACCAAGTTTGTGACTATGAAACTCGCTAGCATCATAACTATTAGAGTACGCTTGCGGTTTTGAATTGGTCT
>NZ_JBXXZH010000279.1:0-11230 GCF_059640475.1 Calothrix sp. CBUCES-K 9914 | reverse complement strand
TATCAGTCCAGTAAATTGTGATGTTGTATTGTCTTCATCACGGAAAATTTCAATATTATGACTGTAATCTTTTTCTCCTGAGAATAATAATGTGTGAGCGTCTGTTTTTAAGGCATTTGCGGATTCAACGACGTTTACCGCTATATCTCCTGCTACTTTACCGTCATCAGTAACCATGATGGGGATATTAATGGCTTTAGCTGCGTCAATATATGGAATATTGCTTGAGATAAAGTAATGTGGTGTACCACGACAGAGTAATAAATCAATTTCTAGTTTTTGGTTGATTTCAAACTGAATTTTGATGTGATTTTTAAAATCATCCTCACTCATGTCGAGTTGTCTACGCAGTGCATCCCCGTTGTAACTACCCCAAAGCTGAGGTTTGATATTTTCAAAGTCTTGACGAATGATATTATTTGTTAACTGTATTCCTTGCCAACCACTCCGAAATTTAGCTATTCCTTCTTTGGGTTGGAGTTGGTAGAGTTCTTGTCCTGCATGAAATATCGGTTCTGGACTGGCGCCTATTACTTCGCGCGTAAACGAACAAGGTAAAAAGTAAAACAGATTTTTAACATCTACATACAATTGGTTGGCGCCTTTCCGCAGTAGTTCTTTTGATTCAGAAGGTGCAAACCCAAGTTGACGAAGTTTTTCAGCAAAACAGGCGCCTGCAGAAGTTGCTAATTTTGTATACTCAGGTTCAAAAGTAACTCGTTCAGAATTCCAAACAAAATAATCAGACTGGCTAAATACTGTATACAGTTCGCGCGTGACTAAATCTAAATTGCAGGTTTTACCCGAAAGAATCAACCAATCAACTTGTTCATTGTAGCTTTCGTGGTTCTGTTTCTCGTTCAGTTGATGTGATGTTCCTGACTTATGGGAGAGTGCATTTTCTACCAAACCCTGAGCAATTGCTACAGCTTCCTTGACTACAGGCGCCGTTGCTTTCTCAAATTGCTCTACTGTTAAAGTTACACTCAAACTATCTATCAGCGCACTCGGTAACTTGATATCATTTTGCGCTAATAGTTCAGCTATTTTCTGCCCGTCAAGAATATACATCGGTTCAGGTGCATCTTTATGACGCTTTTGACCTAATGTTAACTTCGCATCTTCTGCATGTTCCCACAAAGTGTAAAAACTTTGCGCGCGTGAAGGTGAATTTTTCCACCTTGTAGGAATAACTCTCTCAGCAACATTCAGCGCTTCTTTGTAAGCTTCGTCTTCACGAATTTCTTTATCTACACACGCAAGCAACGAACCCGGTATAAATTTACTACTTTCAAGAAATCTGTAGCTCAATTCCTCTGGCTGTAGCTTTAAAATATCTTTACCCATTCTGTCATCAGCAACAGCACTCAACAAACAATCCGCAACTGCAGCTTTCAACAACAAAAACAATCGTAGTGTTATTAACTCCCCACCTAACTGTAAATGTCCCGATGACCCCAATAACTTTGGTGTCAACTTATAATATCGACCTCCATCACCTCTGTCTTCTCCCGGTTCAAACGGGTTAATTTCTTCCAAAGTTAATTTAATTAGTGCTAAATCTGTTGTTCCCCCACCAATATCTAACACCATCACATTTTGCCACCATTTCTCATTGTCATAACGACAACGACTTTTGAACGACTCAATTCCGACATTCAAATCACCGCTAAATTCTCTCCATAAAAAGAAAATAGCTACAGAAACCGCTTCATCATAAGCCATTTGCACGTCAGTAATATCAAGCTTTTGCACCAAACTTTCAATTTCACGTCGTACAAACGGTGATGCAATCGTTGGATACGTCACAACCGCGCGGTAAAATTTACCTTCCGAACATTTACCCGCGTTAGATGAGCGATATTTCTCAATTAAATCAATTAAGTGTGCGTATGCTGACTGCAACAAAGTATTAATTGGTATTGTCTCAGTTTCACCATCGAGTGTGATTTTACACGGTCGCTCTTGTCCAAAATAGCGTTTCGGTGAATGTAAAAATCGTCCTTCGATATCTTCCTCACCCCTTTTTATCGCATCCAAACGATGCTGTTTAGCTTGTTCACCCAAAACAACTTTAACTTCAACATCTTTTTCTGACGCAGTTACTTTATGTAAGCTAATAACTTCTAACTCGCTCGGTATTTCTGTTGAACGCCGATTTTTATCAAGTTCTACTGGTATCAAACTTTGCCATTCTAACGCCGGAACTCGAAACACTTCATGGTATATTATATGGAGATGTTTACTAGCTGCACGGCGAAACCAATCCATTCGCTTACCTAAACAAATTTCGATATGGCGAATAACTTCGAGTAGTTGTGTACTATTAACTCCTTGAATTAAATGTTCGCCGAAGTTGTAACGATTAGCAGTATTTGTATGGGGATAATCTTTACCCAATTCTGAGAGAAACTTTTGCCATTCTACATCCCAGGCGCCGCGACTTGAGGCAGTAACTTCTTCAATAGGACGCTTATTTAACCAAGACGCAATACGTTCCCGTAGTCTTGTTTCTTGTTCAAGGGGTAAAGTATCAGGTGTGACAATTACTTTCGGGTCATAAAGTGTAACGGTTGAGTTGGAAGTACCGAAGTCAATAGCGAACCAACCTGGGTAAGTAAGATGAGACTTAATAGGCATTGGTTCGGGTAGAATTAATTGTGCAGTCATTTCAATAAAACGCTTAGATTCTGGGGCGAAAGTCCAAATATTGCACTCAGCAGTTGTTTTTTTCATTACAGTTAGAATCGGATTATTTGCTCCATCCGAATCAAAATATTCAACAGTCACCTGCAAAGTGCAATTTACACCCGCAGGTAAAGGTTGATACCAAGCACAATTACTTTGTTTTAACCGCTGCGGAGCAGTTAATTTTAATAGATTGCTGCTGTTAAAAGCGACACTTTTATACGCAGATTGAATTGCTATCGCCAAATCCTCCGGAACGCCACCCACTGTAATATGGATTCTCGATACAAAAGGAAAATCGGCGCCGTCAGTTGGTTTGATTTCAATAACAGGTAAAACGAGTAAGTCTTGTACCTTCGCGCGTAATTGGTAGCGATTTAAAAGCTCAATTTTAATAGTCATTGGTTAGTCATAGATTAATCTTCGGGATAACTTATGGCGACAATTTGTGATAATGCTTCTAACCAAGGAGGTTGTGGCGCCGCATTACGCTCTTCAGCACTGGCAATATATCTAAGTAATGGCTCATTTTTAGACTTGAGTAAATCCTGTAAGCTATCAACAATTTCTTTTGTGGCAACTGTGAATGAAGCTTTGACCTGTTTTGTTAACTGGCTAACATACTGAATTAAATGCAAACCTGCACTCGTAGTAATTTCATCACGCAATCTTAAAACAGCAATTTGATGATTAAATGGTCGCGGTGAAACTGGATATGATTTTTGTGGACTCCAGTCAAAAATTTGACATTGATTATGCTTGTTATCTCTTTGAGCAAGGGGAAATAAAGTATCAGCTTGAATAGGCGTAATGCTTCCAGATAAAGCACTACGTTCAATAATTAACTTCTGCCACTTACCAACAGGGTCAACTGCTCTGAGGAGATTACGGTAAAGACGAGCTTGTTTGTTACCATAATTATGCAGAATATACTGCTCCATTTCTGGAAGAATAATCGAGTTAATTTTACTACGCTCAAGTTCGACATTACGGGAAATTTTACTAAACAAGTCAATGACTGCTTCTGTAGTTCGGTCGTGAGCAAAAGCTTGCATTTCACGAAGCGTCTGTACAAAAGCTGGATAAAAATCTTCAGATGTGGTGGGTATTAAATCATCAAACTCATCTTCTTCAAAAAATCTCTCACTCTTCGTCAGCGAAATAATCCCATTTTTAGTTCTGTCAAACAACAGAGTCCACTCACTCCAGTCAAAAAATATCTTGTTCGTTAGTTCATCCTTGACAATATCACTGACTGAAACACCACCACGGTTAGTTAAAATAGGTTGTCTGTCTAAATCTTCCTGAAATTGTCTATATACGCCCACCAAAGTTTCCACCGCTTGTCTTAGCGTCAAAAAAGCAGGATTTTCGACGACTGGCATGTATGAAGCAATTTCCTGTAATGTATTTTCAAGATTTGTCTGTTCATTTTTCAACACTTGAGCAGTTCGCTGTGCGTCTTCGAGTAACTGCTTCATCCCGTGAACTGTCACATGTTCTTTAATTAAAGAACGCAACCGACTAATTCCACCATCATCAACATAGTCACTCAGTTGTTTAGAAAGTGCGCTCTTACTCGGTAATAACTCGCTTAACTGCTGCCACTTATCGCGCGCGCGTAATTCTTCTAACTTGTTGGGTATTTCTAAATCTGGTAAAAACTCAGGTGAACTAACCTGTACTAACCGCGAAATTTCAGCCAGCTTATTCAAACCATGCAACTGTGACAACAATACAATATTTTTCTTCTCTGTCGTTAAATTACTTGCACTAGCAACAATCAATTGTAAAATCGGTAATTGTTCTAATACCACTTCTTCATTAAGCGGTTCGTTGAATACCGAAAATATCGCATCATTATCTCCAGGTTCTGACACCTGCTGCACTAATATATCCAACGCGCGTTCATCACTAGGACTCATTGGCAACTGATTAAACCGTCCCACCCCAACAATAATTCTATCCTTGAGGTCTTCTCCCTTATTCCGTTCCAACATACTGCGAATCTTTGCTGCTGTTGCACCTCCCGGATATCTACCGTTGAGTAACAGCAATATCGTTTGCACTTCAGCTAGTTCGCGTAATGACAAAAAAGTATCACGAACACTAGAATCAGCGGCGCCTAAACCAGGAAAATCTAGCAAGATAAACTCGTTTGTACCCTGTAAACCCGATAAATCCCAAATTTCGCGCGATAACTCGACGGTTACATCAATTCGACTAATGAGAGAAAACGTGTGTTGTAAATCTTCGGAATTTGGCGCCTGTAGATTATTCCAACGTTTGTAAGGAGTCGGTATTCGTTCAAACTCCAGTTCTAAAATATTCATTGGTGGTTCAACAAGTCGTAACCCCTTTTTTGCAATTAATTGGTCAACCTGGTAAACTCTGCCACAAATATCCGTTCCATATAAAGTGTAAGTTCGTACAAATATGACCAACTCGCGCAGCAAACACCGCAACTCTAAACTTTGCGTTTGATTCCAAGCTAACTCACACCATGTCAAAATACTTTTGGCATCAATAAAGGTAGTGGGTTGTAAAGAACGTAATGTTGCTATTGGCGCCGGAGGTAACTTAGCTGCTTGCGCGCGTTGCTCAACTTCCTTAAGCATAAATCGCAAACACTCGCGTACACCTTCATGGGATAAATACTGTACAGTAAACTGACCGACCTTAGTAGTTTGCAAACCTTTGTGCTGCGTTAAGTGAATTGCTGTTACATTACCAGTAGTAGGAGTTTCACTAACAGGTAAAGCATCAGCATATCCAATCAAACTACCTAAAAGTAGCGTTTTACCACTGCTAAATTCTCCCATAATCCCGATTTTGACAGGAGAAGAGGAAATTTCAATAGTCTTTTGGGCGTAATGCTGAAAATTTTGTATCGACTCACCAATAGTTGTTTGTACCCAAGCTTGTGTAGGAGGAGGATTTTCCGAAACTAAATTTAAACACTGAAGTATTGATTCTCCATATTCTTTGTAGCGACGTAATAATTCGACTGCCGTATCGCTTTTCATAATCACTCCTTTCCCAGATTTTCCCCTATGGCTGTTAAATGTATACCTTTTTTGTAATTACATATCCTGATAAATACTGTACATTTTTTCAAAACAAATTATTTATATCACCTATCAATTTAAATTTACTCACAAACATAATAATTTATTAATAATTTAATTACACATTGTACAAACGCGAACGCACACTGTAGAGACGCGATTAATCGCGTCTCTACGTAGATATAATTTTGACTACGAGACTAATGACAAATATATTTTTTAAAACTAGGATGCTCCCACTGTAGATTTTTCCAGCACACTCGCTGTTTGGTAGTTGCCCGCTATTTGTTTAATGTTTGGTCAGATTTTGATTACAGCTAACAGTTAGTATAACCACTTATTTAAATTTCGCCAAATATTTATTTTGAAAATTTTTGCAATTGTGATTTAATTAGTAACAATAAATACGTAATTTATTTTTGTAATAAAAATCAATGTATAAAAATATAGCTATACTAAATGGAAAAACCAGGCTTTGGTAAGAAACCTGGCTTTAATGTTTAGAGAATGTGTATAAAATGATAGTTCTTTAATGTTTACACTTTCCTTTTTCATGGTTATGATTATGTTCATGACCATGAGCGCAGCCTTGTAAATCTTGACGCATTAGTTCTTCGCTGACTGCTCGCTGCGAAGCATCAATTGGTTCCAAACCTATCCAAGCACCTATACTATCGATATCAAAACCTGCTTCCCTCCGTTCCCCAACTTGAATTAACGGGCGCCGAATTAGCAAAGGGTCTTGTATCATCAGCTTAATAGCAGCATCTGCATCAAGTTTTTCAGGAACAACTTCACCTGACTTGATACTAGGCGCCGCTTTGTTAAACCAATCTGTTATCGGACGATTTCCAAAAAATGACCTTAGCGCATCAGGTGTCCAAGCATAAGTCCGAATATCATACGTTTCTAACTCGTGCCCTGCCGCAGTCAATAGTACTTTTTGCTTAGTATTGTTCTTACAACCGGGTTTCTCGTAAAAAACTACCTTTGCCATTTCCCTATCTGCCTATCTAGAATTTTCTTGCTTTTGCGTTTACTGGGTCAAACTCATACCGCTGTTTTGGGTCAGTTTCTCCATATACATTAAAAGTGACAGTCGGAGTATCACCCATAGCTTCTACACAATGAATAGCATTGCTGTTAAAACTAATAATGTCCCCTGGAAACAAAATTAATTCTCCCGTCTGTTCAACCTGAACATTTTCATCTTGATTTTGTGTACGCTTCCAAAAAGTATTCTTTTCCTGTCCTTGTAATACAGCGACAATACCCCATGTTCCATGATTATGGATATTAGACTTAATACCCGGTGCAAAAGTAACAGTTTGAACAGTAAGAGGAAAACCTAACTCATCATATAAAAGTAAAACTGAAGTTCCATCCTCTGTTACCTCTGGAGCTTGACTTTTGACCCAGTAAGAATTTGTAATTAGGCGCCTTACTAACATACGTATTTCTGGAAGACGACTAGCTTCATCTTCTGCACCACTAAGAACATCTTCCAACTCAGTCAAAAATCTATATAGACGATAATTATCTCGAAGTAAGTCCCACTCACGCGGAGATTTACAAGCTTGATATTGACCATCTCCACCTACAAACCAATCTCGATTTTTCATACTCAATATGAAGGTTTCACACCCGTATAGAGTTGCAAACACACTAAGTTAAATAATTATTAGTATTTTTTAACAATTAAATATGTACTTTATGCACATAATCATCTTTGCCCGCCCTTGTATTTCATGAGGACTTGGCACTTAAACAACTTGCGAAAAGCCTATGCGAATTTAAAGAGTTCTTATCTTCGGTGCGCTCTAGGTATAACATTCAAACAACTCAGTCGTGGGCAAGCCTTTTCCTCTTTCACTCCATGCATAAAAGGGATGCTTTAAATAGGTTATTTGATCTATGGAAACAATTCCTTTATGACAGGCAAGATGCCTATCCTACGGGATGCTTATTCGCAAAAATACTCAGTATATTCTTTGCGTAACTGGGTATACTGTGCTGAAGGATTATCAATATCGTAAAGTGACTGTAAAACATCAGACCAAGGGTTATAAATTTTATCTTTATCGTCTGTTTGATGTTTAATTTGATAATTGGCAAAATAATTTGCTTTTTTAAGCGCAATCTCTTCTAATGGCGCCTTAGCTGCTTTCAGACTTTGTTCTAACGCGAGTAAATCAGCTTTAATTTTATCACGTTCTGAATTAGACATGATTTGAAATATTGTACCTGTATTATTAGATTTTGATTTAGTAACTAGTTGCCATTTATACAACTTACCTGGTTCGAGAGCTTTTTCACCATCGTATAAAAACTTTTGCGCTGTTAGATTTACAGTTGTTCTCAACGCTATTTTATTACTATCTTCATACTCGGTTACAATTAACTCAGCATCTTGAGCTTGACCTGAGTAATTCCATAGGAAAAGTGGACGGTCATGCCAGATTATATATGTTGCTGTATCTATTCCAGGTAAAGCTGCGGGTGCTATTGTACAAACATTATCACCGCGCGATGTTCTTCGACGACGTTGTGGGCGAGAAGGCCACAAAGAAACTAAATTAGTTGCTCTCGTTTGGGCAAAGAGTTGTGTTGCTTTTAAATTTGTGAAGCTTTCGCTACTGATACTTAAAGAAGTTATAACAAGAGATAATAATGTGTAGCTAAGTAAAAACTTACGGTAGCTGCGATTAAATTTATTAAGCATGATTTTTCTTTTGTGTTGCAGATAATATATGAGTAAAAAATACTATTGAAGGTAAAAACCAAGGAAGTAGAATTGCAGCACTTATGTATAATTGAAGTGCTATAACTCCATATATAATAACTGTAATTGCAGAACTAGTCAGTATTTGTAGCCGAGATTTAGTTATTAATAGTGACATGCTCTGAATTAATAAGACTGTAATTTTACTGATGATTATAGCAGTTCCAATCATTAGTATGTCGGGAATAGGGATAACTAAGCGACGGTTAAGAAAATGGTGAGTCATGTATGCTAAAGATTCACCTCCCGTTAACCACGATTGGTTTGTCCAATACTTAATTGCACTAGGCGCCAATATTCTATCAGGTTGACCAGGTTTTGCTCCTAAACGTTCATCTCCTGCTGCAATTAATACTATTTGCTTTGGTATTTGCGGAAATGTTTTAGCACCTTTTGTGTCTGTTGCCATTAATTCCCAAGCAGGTATCTTAGTATAAATACTTTGAGGAGGAATCGAGAAATCAATTAAAGGTGTTAGTCCGAGAGGAAAGTTCAACTTTTGAATAATACTTAGTTTATTTTTATGCTGCTGTTTTTTCTCGATTTCGTCAAGTAACTGTGTACGTAAATCTACTTTTCCACTGATTTGAGGTTTCGTTAATTGAGTTATTTCTTGGTTTGCCGTATGTACAAGCGCCATTAAATAAGATATTGGACAAATTTCACGGCATCCAGAATTAGTATCGGGCAATTCTAAGAAACTATCCGGTGCCTCAGTATATGCTTGTAAAGACCAACTGAGTTTACTAATACCAGGTGTATCATTGACAGTTAATTCCTTGTTGCTATCAAGAATTGTGCCAAAGATAATCCAAATATTTTGGTTAACAGCGTTCTTAACTGCCGTTCCCAAATTTTTGTCATCTTTAGGAATATTTTTCTGAGGTGTATCAAATAGAAAATCTATACCAATGACACTCGCATTCAACTTACGCGCATGTTCTACTAACTCTGCTATATAGGTACGGTTCATTGGATAAAGTTCAGCGATAGAAAGCTGACGCTGAAAAATAGACTTAGTATCAATTTCTACTAATGCGATTGGTGGCGCCACTTGAGCAGGAATTTGTTTGGTAGCATCACGATAAGCTGCTTGAATGTATAAGCGCGCATCAAGTAGTACTTCTTGAACTGGTACAAGTACACTAAGAGTTAGACTACTTACAATAGTAATCGCTTCTAGTGGAGTTGGTAGAATTTTTCGTAAACGCTGCTGCCATGATTTACTGGGTGGGATGCGGAATAATGTGACGCCGGGATGACAAAATAATGAAGGTACTAAATAAGATGATGGGTAAGCAAAGTTTTTCTCTGTATGTAAATAACTACGCGCTTCTAACATCGATTCGTATACATTTAAATGCTTTGCGAGTCCCTGCAAAAACTTTACCATATATTCAATAGCGACGTTATTATGGATTGGTTCGCGCATGACAATAACTTGACTCAATCCTAAATCAATTAATGTATTAGCTATATTTAAACCGCTACAAGAATTGAATATTGCCACTTGCAGTCCACGTGTACACGCAGCACTTAACTTCGATGCAATTTGGCTAATGGAGACGGATACTTTGGGAGCAACACTTATCTCACCCCCTGTCATCTCACTTTCATCACTATGTCCAGCAAAAAATAATATATCCCAACTGCCTTGGGCAATGGCATCAGTAATTTGTTCAACCACTTGAGTCGGAGTTTGTCCAGGTTGCCAACTAACAAACTGCACATCGGCCACTTTAAACAGCGACTTTAAAGCATTGCGTTCCGCTTGAAAACTTAACCCACTGTCATCACCCAATATTGCCAAAATGCGAGGGCGCCTATTAACTTGTTCTTGGTAAGTTCGAGTGCCAATATTAAGAGGTGCGCGGATAATTTGAATTACAAGAGTACCAAACTCAGTTCCAAGTTCCCAAGCTTCCCACGGAAAACGCTCTAACTCAATTGACCCACAAGTTATAAATAATTGAACTGTCTCAACTTTATCCGGCGCCTGAGCTTGAGCAATAGTCGAACGAATTTTGTATAACTCAGCACTCTGTAACCAGCGATTAAACTCATGTATTAACCGAGCTTCAGCCTTAACAAGATGCGTCTGCGAGTCATTAGGAACAGTTGCCACTCCACCATCAACATGGCGCCCTCGTAAAGGTTGTGACCGATAGAAATTTAGATAAGCAAGGCGCCAGTCCTGATAAAACCGAGTTAAAGCAGCAGGAAAATCAACCTGTGCCGTCAGTCTTTGCCCTTGTCCCCACGACAACTCAAACAAACAAACTTGCTCAACACAAACAATCTTAAGATTAAATAAATAAGTAGGCACCATATTTTCCCCTTCAGCCGTAAACGAACCGTAAAAATACGGTCAGCAGTTCATGAAGTATAGTTTGTTAATAGGGAATTTACAGATTTTAATATCCTTGAGTCTATAGCGTAGATGAAGATTCAGTAAATATTGTTTGAGTTTTTGTAACAATACGGGCGCCTGTGAAGTCAAGCGTAAGCTATTGTGCTTATAATCTGCACATTGTAACAAGGCGCCTGCTGTAGGGTGCGTGACGCTACGAAAATATTTTAACGTAGTTATAGGACTTGTAGCGTCACGCACCGACAAGAGCGTTGTGACCTAGTGCAGGCTGGCAAAAATAACTTACCAGCTTCCACATTAAAATAATACCGTGGTAAATAC